>JAJZQA010000174.1 GCA_021810985.1 Deltaproteobacteria bacterium | reverse complement strand
ACTACGATGACTCCCTGCTTCGCATACTTGATGGTGCCGCCCTTCTCGAAGGCCTCCTGGAAGCCATCGAGGTCTATCAGTCGAGCGAGGTACGGATGCCCGTTGACGTTCACACTCAGGTCTCCGAAAGCGGGCAGGATTGCCGGCAGCGTCCCGGCGAGGGCCACCTTCCCCGACTGCTTCGCCGTGTCGTAGCGGCCCTGGAACGAGGTCACATGCGCCTTATTTGCATCCGGGGCGGACGCGCTCCAGCGCCACGCGATATCGACGTCGTGGTTCAGGGGGGTGAAGAACGCGTACTGCTGGTTGACGGTCAGGATGAGATTGACAATGGTCGAGCCGGCTGGCACGCGTCCACCCAGATCGGCCTTCTGGATGTGAAGGTCATAGGTCGCTGCGTCGAAGTCGAGTTTCAGAGTCACGCGGTTTTCCTGGACCTTGCCATTAGGCTTGAAGATCCAGCTGTTGCCGCTGCGGCTCCAGGCGCCGTTGCCGCTGGAGGAGGACCACGAAAAACCTTGAACCTCGATGGAGACCCCCTGCGTGGGATCAAAGTCGTCCGCGGTCATCGGGATCCGCTCCTCCGTGTCCGTCTCCACCCAGGTCAAGCGGCCACCCTCGATGACGTAGTGGCTGTACTGGTCGCCCGGCTCGCCTCCGCCGTTTCCGCTTACGACCCGACCGAACGCAGTTGAAGGAGGAGGGGCCGTTCCGGCCCGACTGTTATCAGCGAAACTGCTGCTGAGGGGGCTGCTGGCAAGGAGGCTGCTGGTTGCGGGAGTGGTGCAGGTGATGGGACTAGTCGGCAGCGGGGTTGCGCCGGAGGCTTTCCAAACGATGGCCCATGGCCTGTCGTTCTGATATGCAGTGGGGATCCAGGGCGCGCCGGCGCCGGCATCTCCTGCTTTCGGCATAAGCCAATAGGGTTGAACGGTCAGGGAGCCCACGCAACCGGGTCCCGGGACATTGCATGACTTCATATCAAGGGCGAAAGAGAGTTGGGTTCCAAACCCGGTCGTGGTTTTGGTGGACCAGCCAAAGCTTCCCGCGTACCCGGCTTTCAAATAGGCCGACATCCCGTTGACCTCGGTGCCGAGACTCATGTTGGCTCCGACGGTAACATTGACGTCGTTCGTCTGTCCCTCAGTGTCGTAATGCTGGGTTGTCTGGGCAAAAGAGGGCTCCGAACCGGAACCAGGCACAAACTGTAAAGGTTGAAGCTTTAGCTCCAAATACTGTCCTTTTGTGGACCACGACTCCTCGTCAGGGTTCACGACATTTTTTTCGCCAAGCCTGGCATCCCACCGCGAATCTGCTTCCCAAGAGACAACCCCCTGAGGGAACCTGTACCAGTCATACAGGCTGCGAGAGCAGCCGAAAGGGGCTATCCCTTTCATAAGCCCCGGGTAAAGGTCGTTGGGTCCGCCAGGATTCTCAAGTTCGAAATTGGCCTTTTGAAAGGTTGCGCCGTTTTGCTGGAATGTTGTGAGGGTTTGATCCAGGTCGTGCCCCACCCCGGTTGAAGGGTCGTAGTCATAGGCGTAAGCTTGCCAGTTCTGCAGGACCAGCGTCGGGGCGTTGAATATGGCCCAGCCCCACTTCCCGAGCTCACTGTAGGCCGAGCGGCTCGTCCCAAAGCTGTCATTTTTTTTCACCGTCTGAGTCGAGGTGTCCCCGAAGTTGTGCGTCCAAGTGTGTTTGTAGCCCCAGTCGATGCTGGCCGACAACTTGAACACACCTTTTATGCCGCCGTGTATCTCACCGCCGCCGCTGGCCAGGACTGCATTACTCATTGTCGTTCCCGACTCTACCTGGTGGACCTCGTCCGTCCCGTAGTTGACGTTGGAAAAGGGACCAAAGTCGGAGTAAACTGTATAGCCATTCACCGAAAACGGCGGCGTCCCCAAGATCACCCCCACCAGCGTCCAGTAATGCTGCCTGGTTCTGAGCACATCTGCATTATTTGGATCTTCGGCGGCCGTGTCCGTAGCCGTCCCGCCATATTCACCGCACCTGGTCATGGGTATGTCCTTGTTCTTGGGAACCAGGGCATCGGATTTGAAAGCGATCTGCTGTTTAGTTCCATTATCCAGCCAGGTGACCTGAATCCACTGACGAAGGTCCTGGTAAGGAGCTTTCGAATCGTCAATACATTCCGCGAGATAGTGAGGGAAAACAAACAACTGGTCCATTGTCTTTGCTGAAGCCGGGTATACCAGGGTGTCTGCGTGCCAACTTGGTCCCGTAACCAGTGTTCCCCAGAAGTAGTAGTAAAAGTTCTCCCAATGCTTAATCGTTCCCGCGGCGCTGGTGGTGGAAGTTGGCTTGCTGTTCTCAAAGAGTTGCACCACCGGTACCTTCTGACCCCAGCCATTTAAAGCAGGTGTGTCCACCGTCCCCGATATGAGGGACGCGCGCCCATAGCTTGGCACATCGGAGATGCTCTGGACAAGAGAGAGACCGCTTCCGGCATTTCCATCCCAGAGTCCGCTCAGGAGTTGGCTGTAGGTATTACCCGGAGCCGTCTGCCGCCCGTAAACGATCAGGACTTTGGGCTCGCCTTCACCAGGGGTTCCGGCTGCTCCCCATATTGGCGGATAGATGGTGATGGCGTCCAATGGCTCGTAGGTACTATCGTTGTAAACCGGAGGGTCAGTGGCATTCCAGCCATAACCATCGGTACTGGTATAGGTCTGCCTGTCGGTGAAGATATACAGTTCGGAGTTGAAAACGACGATGGCCGCGCCGGCGCCCGTGCCCTGGCCAAGGTTGTCGGTATGAACCGGGCCGAGGTGCCTGTTATACAACCACTTTTTATCTTTCTCGTGATAAACCGCAACCCAGGCGGACAGCCCCGGGTTAGAAGCGTGGGTGCAGGACGTGTCGGCATAATTCCCCTGGGCATCTTGGAGCGGGGTATCGGCGACGTAAACGTAGTAGATTTTGGCGTCAAACTCGGCCAGGCCCTCACCCGGCCCCGGCACCTGAATGGCTTCGCGGCATACCTGATAGGGGCTCGTATACGTCTGATAGGAACTCGAGTCCGCTGTGTTGGGGAAGAATCCGTCCACGGGTTGCCCTACGTCAATGCTGATGTAACCGCTGCTGTTGATCGAAACCCGATGCGTATTGCCGTTATCACCTGAAAGGCCGCGCCCCGGATCGCCCCAGGCCGGCACGACCGCCAGCAGGAGGATGGCGAAGCATAGATAGCGTCGCAGTTGATGGACCCGTGTTATGAAGGCCTCGAATGCACCCGTGACAGAACCTCGCGTTGATACATGCCTTTTGGTACGCATTTTCCACCTCCATGTAATTTCTTTCATCCTTTTCCCGTGAACCTGCAGTCATTTTCCCCCGCCATGACCGATACTATCACGATGATCAATGCGAACGACCTGAAGAGCTTGTTTTTCATGCGTTCACCTCCGAGTGCTCGATTCGTTCTCACGGCCTCACCAGCTGGAGCATCTGCGCGGGCAGAATGAGCGCCGAATCCGGGCCCCGCTGCGTGCCCGGCTTGATGTAGTCGCGCACCGCGAGCACGAGCTTGTCCCCCTCTGGGATCAGCGTCGTCGGGATTTCGATGCAGTGGTCGTCCGTAAGGTCTTTCACGTCTGAACAGTTCCGTGTGAAATAGACCAGAAAGAGCTTGTCGGTATTGCTTGCTTCTGGGCTGTACCCATTCGCGCTGCCTTGAAGGTCTTCATGGGGGATGTTCTTTACCCCCTTGAAGCGCGATTTCTGATTGATGCTGAGGGCGGTGTAGGTCGCATTCCCGGTTTCGGTCCCCAAGGTGCCGGCAACGGCGTAGATCTCGCCGTGGTCGAGGGCGTGGGGCGGGAGCAGCTGGTAGGCGGCGTCCCAGTTGTCGCCGAGGCAGTCCTGGTCGTACTCGTTGCAGAGCGGCCCGATCATATGGATGGGTGCATTCTGTGCCTTGATAAAGCTCTCGGCCCGGTCCGCACAACCCGCTTCGGCGCAAGGTTGGCTCCATCTTTGGGCGATTGCCTCAAGAAGACTTCCCAGGTCTGGCTTGAGCGGATATTCGTCGACGGCCGATCTCTCTTCCATGGCGACAGGCGGATACGTTTCCGGCTGACGGTGCCATCGGGTGTCCCTGACCCTCAGGACGACCAGCGGCAACTCTGCCCGCCAGGCATCCGCACGGGTCTTGTCCGCCGCGTGGGCGTAGCGGAAGAAAGTCATGAAGTCATCCGCATCCTCCCCGAGGCCGACATGCATGTCGGAGGGGATCTGCTCGGTGAAGACATCCTCGTCCCTCACCGAGATACGGGCGAAGGCCTTGCGCACGGCCTGGTCCATAACCTTGTCCGGGGTGATGATGATATTGCGGATCTGTTCGAAGGCCGAGCCGGACTTTCGTTCGATGACCACGTTGTTGATGGGATTGCTCAGGCTGGAAACTGCTTGGTAACGCTCGGGATTGGATGGGCCCTGTTGGAAAAAGACGTGAACGAAATCGCCCAGAATCTCTTCAATGTCCCGGTACCTGGGATTGTTCGGGTCATAGGTTCCCTGCCGTGTGAAGAGGTACGTCATCTCCCCGAAATAGCTGGCCGGGGGAGGGAGCTTCCCGAGTACGACGATCGCCTCGCGCGGGTCGAAGCGATAGACATCGATGAATCCCGGTAGCGACGGGCCCCATACCGTGCTCGTGACGGGATCGACGAATTCATCCGGCCAGGGGGGCACCGCAAAAGTCACATACGGTGCGGCAGGATTGTTGCCGTAACACATTCCCATTCTCTGGAACGTATACTCGCATTGCTCGATCGGCCAGACCTTGAAATAGCCGCGGCTGACCTCAAAACCCTCCTTCTTCAGTTCGTGCATGAGGCGGCGCGCTTTGCTCTCAACCTGGCCAGGTACCTTGTTTGTCGACATGGTGTTTTCGCCGAGGGAGATGCCCTCTCCGGTGCCGAAAAAGCAGACGAAAATCAGCATGAAACGAACTATAAACTGGCGATTGGTGTTCATGCTTTCTCCTCCTTCCATGGCTGTTTGGGTTGCGTGGCCTGCTATAGCCGCTCACGGTCACCTCAGATACAGCGGCATCAGCGTGAAAACGCCATCCAGCCTGTCGGGCACATCACGCAGCGGCTGCCAGGGCCACAAGGACTCGCTCCAGATGAACGGCTTGCCTTTAATCCGCGGGGTGCCGTAAAGCATCCAGAAACCGGCAGCCGGAGACTCCGTGTCGAGGATGCCTGATAATCCCATGAACGAACGGACCATGGCCGTGTCGGCCACCTTGGCGTCGAGGGCTCCGTCCGGAATCAGCTTGGGATAATCGGTCACCCCATAGCCGAGATCCCAGCGCCCGAAGATGGACAGGGGATTGGGCGGATCGGTATAGGTGATGACGTTCCTGGCGATCTGCAGGTTCTTCACTTCGGGCAGAAGTTTCTTGAACTGCACCCGCCGTTCCGGCCGGTTGTCGTTCGATTGAAGGTCAGTCCGCACCTGCAGCGAAGCCGGATAGTTGATGCCCATCAGGTAGTCTGGCGTCACCATTTCCGCATCGTAGTCGATGTCGCAGAGGCCGCCGTCCAGCGATTTGCTGCTGACCGTGTAGGGGCCGCCGAATGACCGGTAGTAGATGAAGCAGCGGTAGGACATCTCCACCAGGCCGGTTTCGCCGGTGTTGGCGTCCACCAGCATGTAGCCGTTCTGGTAGGTCCCTGTGTTGTCGAGGGAGATGGCGTCGAAGAAATCGCTGATGGAAACAGCGAATTGCTCCGCCAGGGCCGCCCGCCAGAAGATCCAGAGCCCCAGAGGCTTGACCACACTGCGGGACGCCCGGTGGGTGG
>JAJZQA010000173.1 GCA_021810985.1 Deltaproteobacteria bacterium | reverse complement strand
TCCGATCTTCAAGGGAGTCAGCGCCGAGATCATCCATGAAAGAAGCCTCTCCAGTAACCTGAGCTTCATCAACACCCAGTTGTTCGGCAACAATCTCTTTAACCCTTTTTTCTATTGACGACATTTACAGTACCTCCATTCGAGTAGTTAGCATTTTTCGGTTATTCAAACCATGTAGTACTTCTGCTTATTAACATGAAATTTCAAAATTGCAAAAGGTATTTTTGAACGACAGATAAATTCGCCGGACTTTTGCGAAGTGAGACGCCTGGGCATCAAGACTGCCTCGAATAATCAAGACCGCTGTCGGCAGTCCAACAGCGGAACCATCATGCTACATGTGCATACCGCCATTTACCGCGATAACCTGACCGGTAACATAACTTCCCAAATCGGAAACAAGATAATACACGGCATTTGCAATATCTTCCGTGGCACCGAATCTATTCACCGGAATTTGCTTCAAAAGCTCGTCCTTTACGCCTTCAGTGAGGACGCCGGTCATGTCGGTTTCAATAAACCCCGGAGCTACGGCATTGACCGTGATATTTCTTTTGGCATATTCTCTTGCCACCGCTTTGGTAAAGCCGATAATTCCGGCCTTACTGGCGCAGTAATTGGCCTGTCCTGCATTCCCCATCTCACCGACTACGGAACTGATTGTGACAATTCGTCCGCTCTTTGCCTTGGCCATCAGTTTTATGGCCTCACGCGTACAGAGAAAGGTCCCTTTCAGATTGACATCAAGCACACTGTCCCAATCCTCATCCTTCATCCGCATCAATAAACCGTCACGAGTAATGCCTGCATTGTTTACCAGGATGTCCAGAGAACCGAATTCCGCGACAACCACTTGAAAAAGTGCCTCAACATCAGCAGACACACTCACATCAACCTTCACGGGAATTGCCTTGTGACCCAGCGAAACAATCTGGTCCGCCGTCTGCTTGGCTCTTTCCAAAGAGGTTGCCGTAACGATAACCTCCGCGCCTTCGGCAGCCAGCTTCAGTGCAACAGCTTTTCCGATACCTCTGGAAGCTCCGGTAACAAGGGCTTTCTTTCCGACAAGACTCATGCGACCTCCCTGATGAATGCATTAAACCCGGCAAGATCATCAAAATTATTCTGTGCCAGATTTCTGTCGATTTTCTTCACAAGCCCGGAAAGCACTTTTCCCGGCCCAACCTCGACAACCCTGGTGACACCGAGCGCAACCATTTCCTTAACGGAAGCCTCCCAAAGCACGGGAGAACTGATCTGCGCAACCAACAGTCCTTTGACTCTTTCGGCTTCGGAATAAGCCTTTGCTTCGACGTTGCTGATAACAGGAGCATCTAACGGCTGAACCGAAACGGCATCGAGTACGGCTGCCAGCTTGTCGCCGGCAGGCGACATCAGGCTGCAATGGGAAGGAACACTGACGGGAAGAAGCATAACCTTTCTGATCCCGTGGTTCTTTGCAATCTCGATGACACGATTCACTGCCGAAGCATGACCGGAAATAACGATCTGTCCGGGACAATTGAAGTTTGCCGGCACGACAACATCCCCTTGGGCAGCCTCCGCGCAAACCGCGGCCACCACATCAGGTTCCGCACCCAGAATCGCCGCCATGGCACCAGTGCCAACCGGAACAGCATCCTGCATAAAACCGCCGCGAGCGCGCACGGTTCTCAGGGCTTCGGCAAAATCCAGCGCGCCAACTGCCACAAGAGCTGAGTATTCTCCGAGGGAATGACCCGCGAAATACGCAGATTGCAAACCAGTCTCGGTTTTTATCAAGCGGTAAAAAGCGGTACTGGTCGCAAGAAGTGCCGGTTGAGTATTTTCAGTAAGGAGAAGATCACTCTCCGGACCATCAAAACAGATCCCGGAAAGCTTGCTTCCCAAAGCATCATCTGCCTCTTCGAATGTCTGGCGCACAATCGCGAAATTAGCAGCCAGTTCCTTCCCCATGCCGGGATACTGTGAACCCTGGCCGGGAAATAGGAATGCATACTTCTCCATTCCAGTCCTCCTATTAATGGGATTTTATCCGGAATCCCTAAAAACCCCTATTGTTGGTCAAACAGCGGAACACATTTACCTGGCAGGCTACGAGGAGTACTCCGAGTCGGTCGTACAGATGGTGAACCGGAAAATTTGCCGGGAGACATTGGCAGTGCGGAACATAAGTTTTCAGACAGAGAACGGCTACCAGCGTACCAGAGCCGATGCCCAGGTGAGGCCGCCACCGAATGAATCCAGCAGAACCAGGTCGCCTTCCTTCACCTTCCCGGCCCTATTGGCCTCATCAAGGGCAATAGGTATCGAAGCCGCGGACGTATTACCATATCGCTCCAAATTAATATAAACCTGTTCCGGTGCCAAGCCCAATCTTTTACCGATCGCATCGATAATTCGCCGGTTCGCTTGGTGGGAAATAAACAAATCAATGTCCGCAACAGAAAGCCCATTCGCCGCAAGTGCCTCGTTTGCGGCCTCTTCCATTGCCCGCACCGCCAGCTTGAAAACCTCATTACCCTGCATTTTGATAAAGGTAAGCCTCTCGTCAAGGACACGCTGTTCAGCAGGGTTTCTGCTGCCGCAGGCCGGTTGATGAAGCAGTTCCCAATAGGTTCCGTCAGAGTGAATATGGGTTGAAAGAACGCCAGCCTTTTCATTGGTAGCCTCAAGTATCACGGCACCGGCCCCATCCCCGAACAATACACAGGAGTTTCTGTCCTGCCAGTCGGTAACGCGCGTCAGCGTTTCAGCGCCGATCACCAGGGCTTTTGTGACGCTGCCGGACTTGATAAAATTGTCGACTATTGAAATGGCAAAAAGGAAACCGGAACAGGCCGCCGAAATATCGAACGCCGCGGCTTTTTTAGCATTCAGATTCTTCTGCACGAGACAAGCGGTGGATGGGAATGGAAAATCAGGGGTGACGGTAGCAACAACAATCAGATCAAGCTCGTCCGCGGAAACCCCAGCCATTGTCAAAGCTTTTTCGGCGGCAGCAGTTGCAAAAGTCGAGGTAAATTCTCCGGCAGAGGCGACTCTCCGCTCCTTGATACCGGTTCTTGTGGTAATCCACTCATCTGTCGTATCAACCAGCTTCTCCAGGTCGGCATTGGTCAACACCTTTTCAGGAACGGCAGCGCCAGTTCCCGTAATGCGAGCATGAGCCATTCTTCCCACCTTCTCAGCCGGCAGCGTGGAACGCTTACGCTTCTCGCTGCTGTTTGCTGTCCGTAATATATTGTTTCAATTTTTCCGCCATCTTTACGTTTACACCCTTCTGGGCATAATCATGAGCAAAGCGGATGGCATTTTTAATCGCTTTCGCACTGGAACCGCCGTGGCAAATCATGCCAACGCCATTGATTCCCAAGAGCGGAGCGCCGCCATATTCAGAATAATCAACTTTCTTGCGAAAGTTTTTGAATGCTCCACGAACAAATAAATATCCTACCATGGAAAGAAAGCTCTGCTTTATCTCAGCCTTCAGCATTTTCCCAACAGTTTCGACAAGTCCTTCTGAAACTTTCAGCACAACGTTACCGACAAAACCATCACAGACGACAACATCGACGGAACCGTTGAATACGTCCCGGCCCTCCACGTAACCAAGGTAGTTGAAGGAAGTCCCTCGTAAAAGATCCTGGAGATTCGCGTGTGATTCACGCGTCAACTCGTTCCCCTTGCTTTCTTCCTCGCCATTGGACAGGAGACCCACACGCGGGCTTTTCATGTCCATGAAATACTTGGCGTACACTTCACCCATGACTGCGAACTGCACGAGATTCTGTGACTTGCAGTCTACATTTCCACCAACATCAAGAATTAGAGTTCTGCCGTTCAAATTAGGAAATATTGTAGCGATTGCCGGCCGATCAATGCCTTTGAGCCTGCCGAGAAGGAACATGCCGGCAGCCATGGTAGCGCCGGAATTTCCGGCGCTGACAACGGCATCGGCCTTGCCTTCTTTCACAAGCTCATAAGCTATGCGAATGGATGAATCCTTTTTCCTGCGAATCGCATCAGAAGCAGAATCATGCATCCCCACGACTTCGCTCGCATGAACAATAGAAATATTCAAATCCGCACAGTTATGCTTGGCAAGTTCCTGCTGCAATACTTCACTGTTTCCCACCAGCGTGACGGCAATCCCGAATTCACGTGCGGCAGCAACAGCGCCCTCGACCTCGACTACGGGAGCGTTATCGCCGCCCATTCCGTCAACGGCAACTCTCATAGATTACCACCCAGTTTTGGCATTATAATTTCAAATACGCCGGGATCAAAGATCCTTGGCCTGGATCACTTCCTTACCCTTGTACATGCCGCAGGAAGGACAGACACGATGGGGAAGTTTGGGTGCTTTGCACTGGGGGCAAACTGAGACGTTAGGGGGAGTGAGAAAATCATGTGCTCTTCTCATATTTTTACGCGATTTGGATGTCTTTTTCTTTGGAACTGCCATTTTCTGGTTCTCCTTCTATCTTTTTACGGTAAAATTTTTCAAGGCACTGAAAGCTAAGCCGTTACCGGAGCGATCACAACCACACTCTCCGGCGTTGAGATCAGCTCCACATTTGGCACAAATACCCTTACATTCTTCGTGACACAGGGGTTTGTACGGAATTTCCAATAGCACTTGCTCTTCTATCTCGTTGGTAAAATCAATAGAATCGCCATCGTACGGGGCCGAGATCAGATCTTCCTCGGTTAACGCCACTTCCTCTTCCACAGGCATTTTCGAAGATTTGGAATAAAATACGGTAAAATCGCTGACAATATCCGCTTCATAGTCTGCGAGACATCTCGAGCAGGCCAAACGTACTTTTGTTGCAACGTGTCCGTGAACTCTTATCTGTCCGAATTGTTTCTCAATCCTGAAATCAAGTTGTAGCGGCTCCAGGAAAGCACACTCACCGGCCTCCTGAACGCCGGCAAGAGCCGGATAATCTGCGACAGGTTCCCTGGCCGAAAGAACAACCGGCGCATCAGACAACCCTTCAACCCTTATTTTCATAGACTTTCACCCATCTCCGTATCGAAAGTTTTGGAGTATAAAGACATGGTCGCAATTTTGTCAAGAAAATAAATCCGGAGGGACTCCACCCCGGCATTCTGGAAACAGGCTCGGTTCATTTTCAACGACAGAACTATTCAGATTAGAATATATTGCCGGAAGATTTCATCCCGGAGTATTTCAATCGACATTCATTTAAAACAGATTAGCCGTCTATTGCAAACTCCGCAGGAAAGGTTCACAGCAACACCATGATCGAGCTTCCGGCAATTGAATCCTTGCCCTTTCACGGATTTTCTATTATAGGAAATCTCCCACAGCTTATTTCCGACAACCAATACCTGAGACAGGAAACTGAGATGATGTTATTCAAACCATTCAACATCGTACTAATCGAACCGGAAATTCCGCCAAACACGGGAAACATTGCGCGGCTTTGCGGCGCAACCCGCTCGATCCTTCACCTGGTCGGCAAGCTAGGCTTTTCTACCGACGACAAAACGCTCAAGCGGGCCGGGCTCGACTACTGGAAAGAAGTGGAAATACGGTATTGGCAAAACCTCACTGAAATCAAAGAGGCTTTTCCGGATGGCCGCTTTTTCTACACCAGCAAGAAGGCTGAAAAATCATACGTTGACGTTCAGTATACCGAGGGTGATTTTCTCGTCTTCGGGAAAGAAACCGCTGGGCTTCCGGAAGAACTTCTCCGGGAAAATCCCGATACCACCATCCGCATTCCGATATTCGGCAAGGTACGCAGCATCAACCTGGCAACAGCGACCGGAATCGTCCTCTACGAAGCCCTACGCCAGACCGGCCGACTGTCAGAGGCGCCATAAA
>JAJZQA010000172.1 GCA_021810985.1 Deltaproteobacteria bacterium | reverse complement strand
GTTTCATCATGCGTCCGACCAGACCGATCAGCCAGCGGCCGACAATCCAGAAAATAATGGCAGCAACAATTTTTGTTAAAATCGCCACCCCGTACGTTGCAAAAAGTTGTTGATAATAGTCCAGGTTACCCATATCAAACCTCCCTTGCCGCTAAGTTTTTCCGCACGCCAACAGCATGACTTCTCGTAAATATTTTCGCCAAAGAAAATATCCATTAAGTATACCTGATATTGAAAGCCTGCAAAGTCCCAGGTTATACAACATTGGAAAATAAACGGATAAATCTCCCAAGCAAAGTAACATGCTACTTTGTTAAAGGAATTTGCAGAGGGGGGCGGCGTAGCCGACAGAAGAGAGGACAGATGTTCGTAACAAAATGCTATCTGCGTCAACATTTACGTAAGTATAAAGAAAAAGGGGTTAGCTTCGGTTAGCTAACCCCTTGATTCTTCAGTGGTGCCCAGGGACGGAATCGAACCGCCGACACGAGGATTTTCAGTCCTCTGCTCTACCGACTGAGCTACCTGGGCGAATGAGACCTCATCTTATAAACATTATTCGACTGTCTGTCAACATTTTTTTCCAAACAATTTGCCAGACTAGGCTCGAGAGACGAAGCGGCAGTCCCGGGTGTCCACCTTGATCTTTTCACCGGCCTCCAGATAGGGCGGGACCTGCAGCCGCAAGCCGGTTTCCAGGACCGCCTCTTTGGTCTGGGCCGTGGCGGTGGCGTTTTTCAGGGCGGGGGCTGTTTCCGTAACATGGAGTTCCACGATCATTGGCAGGTCCACCGTGACGAGCCTGCCTTCAAAAAGACCTAAAGTCACTTCCGTGCCTTCCAGGAGGTAGGGGGCCAGAGAGGAAAATTCCTCTTCCGCCATCTCGAACTGTTCGTAGTTTTCCAGGTCCATAAAGACACCGGCGCTGCCGTCGGCATAGAGGAACTGGCCCTTGTGGCGCTCGAAGTCGGACTCATCCACTTTGTCGCCGGAGCGGAAGGTTTTTTCCAGAACCTGGGCGGTCAGGAGGTTGCGGTACTTGGTTTTGACGATGGTGTTTGCTCCCCGGGCGGAGGGAGACTGGAAGTTTACGTCGATAAGAACGCAGGGAGCGCCGTCAATCTGGATGACCAGCCCCCTTTTGAATTCGGCTGTGGTGATCATGCGTTTGGTTCCTCTTTGTGAGATGTTTTTCTTGTTTTTATGTATCACGAATCGCGGTGAAAACTCAACCTTTTGACCAAGTACGGGAAGCACTTCCGGCACCTCCGGTTGAAGGGGAAGGGCGGGTAGAGTAAAGTGTAAGAAGCGGAAAATAGCAATCCCTTGACAACGAAAGGGGGACGGGAGGACCTGATGGGTGATTGGCACGCAATGAGTCTGTCCACCGTGCGTTCGCGTCTTGAGACCAGCGCTGCCGGGCTGTCGCAGGCAGAGGCAGAAGCCCGTTTCGCCCTGCACGGCCCAAATGAACTGCAGGTCGTCTCGCCGGTATCTCCCTGGGCAATCCTTCTGGAGCAATTCAAAAATATTCTCATCCTCATCCTGCTGGTCGCAACTGTCGTCTCAGCCTTCCTTGGACATGGCACCGAGGCTCTTGCCATCACCGTGATCGTTCTTTTTGCGGTGATTTTGGGTTTTATCCAGGAATTCCGTGCCGAACGTTCCATTGATGCCTTGCGGGAGATGGCCGCACCAGTGGCCCTGGTACTTCGCGGCGGTACGGAGTTCCAGGTGCCGGCCCGCACCCTGGTGCCGGGTGACGTGGTGCTGCTGCTGGCAGGCAACCGGGTCCCGGCGGATCTCAGGCTGATGGAAACCTTTAACCTGCGGATCGATGAAGCCGCTCTGACCGGTGAGTCGCTGACGGTTGAGAAACAGGCGGAAACACTCGTTGAGCCGCAGGCGCCCCTTGGTGATCGCCGAAATATGGCCTACGCCGGTACTACGGTTTCCTATGGCCGGGGGCGGGGCGTGGTTGTCGCCACCGGGATGCAGACCGAATTCGGCAAGGTCGCGCGGATGCTGCAGACGGTGGAGGCGGTCCGCGCGCCGCTGCAGAAAAATCTCGACAAGATCGGCAGGGTCCTTGCCTGGTCGGCGCTCCTGGTGGTTGCGCTGATTGTCGCTCTCGGCCTGCTGCGCGGTATGCCATTCCTGGAAATGTTCATCTTCGGCATCGCTCTGGCGGTAGCCGTTGTTCCGGAAGCCCTGCCCGCGGTCGTCACCATTTCGTTGGCGCTGGGGGTTCAGCGGATGGTGCGGCGCAATGCCCTGATTCGCCGTCTGCCGGCGGTAGAGACCCTCGGCAGCACTTCGGTAATCTGTTCCGACAAGACCGGAACCCTGACCCGGGACGAAATGACGGTCAGGTCGCTGTATCTGGCCGGCGAGCTGTGGCAGGTTTCCGGGGAAGGCTACGAGCCGCGGGGCAGTTTTTCCCGCAACGGGGCGGCTGAAGCTCCGTCCGCGGCGCTGCGCTTGTTGTTGACGGCGGCTGCCCTAGCGTCGGACGCCCATCTTGCCAAGGATGGTGGAAATGATTCCTGGCAGGTACGGGGCGATCCCACGGAAGGTGCGCTGGTGGTTGCCGCGGCAAAGGCCGGATTGGACAAGTCCGACCTGGAGCGGCGGTTCCCGCGTGTGGCTGAAATTCCCTTCAGTTCCGAAGCGAAACGCATGACGACGCTTCACCAGGCACCCGAAGGCGTGGCAGCCTATGCCAAGGGAGCTCCGGAGGTGCTCCTTGCTTCCTGCTCTTATCTGCTGGTGGACGCGGAGAAGGTGTTCCTCGATGAGGAGCAAAAGTGCGAGATTGCTGCCGCCGCCACCGACATGGCCGGTGAGGCGTTGCGGGTACTGGCCCTGGCCTGGAAGCCGGATGCCTGTCTCGAAAATGCCGAGGAGGGGCTGGTGTTTCTCGGCCTGGCGGGGATGCTCGATCCGCCGCGTCCGGAGGCGAAGGGTGCCGTTGAGATGTGCCGCAAGGCCGGGATCAGAGTCCTGATGATCACCGGAGATCATCCCCTCACGGCCCGCGCCATTGCCGCTGAACTCGGTATTTTGCGCGGCGGGAAGGTGGTCAGCGGCCGGGACCTCGACGGGCTGAACGATGACGAACTCGGCCGCGAGGTGGAGGAAACCGCGGTCTATGCCCGTGTCTCACCGGCCCACAAGCTCCGGCTGGTTACCGCCCTGCAGCAAAAGGGCCAGGTGGTGGCGATGACCGGTGACGGCGTCAATGATGCACCGGCGCTGAAGAAGGCCGACATCGGCATTGCCATGGGCATCACCGGTACCGATGTCAGCAAGGAAGCGGCGGCCATGACGCTGCTCGATGATAATTTTGCCTCCATCGTTGCCGCGGTGGAGGAAGGGCGGGGGATTTTTGAAAACATCAAGAAATACCTGATGTACCTGATCTCTTCCAATGTCGGTGAAATTCTGCTGATGGCGGGAGCTGCCGTTGCCGGGTTGCCCCTGCCCCTGAGCGCGGTGCAGATCCTCTACGTTAACCTGGTTACTGACGGACTTCCCGCCCTGGCCCTGGCCGTCGATCCTCCCGGATCCGACCTGATGGAGCGCCCTCCCCGCGATCCGCAAAACGGTGTCTTTACGCGGCCGGTTGTCGCCCTGATGAGCCTGGGCGGGATCTGGTCGGCGATTGTCAATCTGACGGTGTTCTGCGGTGCCTTGAGCAGCGGCTATCCGCTGGCAAAGGCCATGAGCATGACCTTTGTCTCGCTGGTATTGATCCAGTTCCTGAAGGCGTACAATTACCGTTCCGACCGCATTTCGGTTTTCCGGAATCCTTTTGCCAACAAGTGGCTGAATCAGGCAATCTTCTGGGAATTGATCCTGCTGTTCCTGACCATGACTCTGCCGGTTCCGCGGCAGGTCTTCGGCACCTCATTGCTGACCCTTGGCGAATGGGCTTTTCTGGCGGCGGCCGCGGGCAGTGTCGTGCCGGTGCTCGAGATCGGCAAGTGGCTGATCAGGCGCAGGACGGCCGCCGCGACTCCGGGAATGCTCCGGAACAATGGCTGAGGTGGTGAAAAAATTCTGGTTCCTTCTTGTCAACATGGTATAAAGGGGGTCGACAGAATTGAGGACGAAGGAACGGTAATGAAACTCATGCATAATCTGAATGCCCGCCAGAAGGAGGCGGTTCTCCATGGCGAGGGGCCGCTGCTGATCCTGGCGGGTGCCGGCTCGGGCAAGACCCGGGTCATCGTTCACCGGATCGTTTATCTGATCCGGGAGCGGGGAATTTCCCCGCGGAATATCCTGGCGGTGACCTTTACCAACAAGGCGGCCGCCGAAATGAAGGAGCGGGTGGAAAAGCTCCTGTCCGGCGGTGAGGTGCCCCTGATCTCCACCTTTCACTCCAGCTGTGTCCGCATCCTGCGGCGGGAGATTCAGCACCTGGGCTATGCCGCAAATTTTGCCATTTACGACGACAAGGACTCCGAACGGGTTCTGAAGGACATCGTCCGCGAGCAGAACCTGGACGAAAAGAAGTATCCGCCCCGTATGTTCGCCGCGGCCATCGACGAGTGCAAGAACAGCGGCACCGGTCCGGAAGAGTTGGCGACCGGCGATCCGGTCGTGGAGAAGGTCGCCCGGGTCTATGCCGCCTACCAGGAACGTCTGCGGCGCTGCAATGCCCTCGATTTCGGTGATCTGATCATGCTCACCGTCAGGCTGTTCGAGCTCCACCCGGAGATCCTCGACCGCTACCGGGAGCGCTTCCAGTGGATCCTGGTGGATGAGTACCAGGACACCAACCCGATCCAGTACCGCCTGGTGCGGCTCCTGGCCGGAGAGCGGATGAATCTCTGTGTGGTGGGGGACGACGACCAGTCGATCTACCGCTGGCGCGGGGCCGATATTCGCAATATCCTCGATTTTGAAAAAGATTTTCCCGGCGTCATGGTGGTGAAGCTGGAGCAGAACTACCGCTCGACCCAGACGATTCTCTCCGCGGCCGGCAAGGTGGTGGAAAAGAACCGCGGCCGCAAGGGCAAGACCCTCTGGACGGAAAATCCCTCCGGCGAGCGGATTGTCCATCGCCGCCTCGACAATGAGCGGGAGGAGGCGCGCTTTGTCACCCGGGAGATCGAGCGTTACCTGAATAAGAATGGTGTTCCGTCCGACATCGCCGTTTTCTACCGGACCAATGCCCAGTCCCGCGTCCTGGAAGATGCCTTGATGGGGGCCGGGGTCTCCTACCACATGGTCGGCGGGATGCGATTCTATGAGCGGATGGAGATCAAGGATATCCTTGCCTACCTGAAGTCCCTGGACAATCCGGCTGATGAGGTTTCCCTCAAGCGGATCATCAATACCCCGCCGCGCGGTATCGGCGGCGCCACCTTTGACAAGGTCGCCGACCTGGCCGCCAGCCGGAACATCCCCTTTATCCAGGCGTTGCGCGAGGCCGCGGCCGGGGATCTCCTCTCCAAGGGGCCTCGCACCAAGCTGATTGATTTCGTGAACCTGATGGACGGCTTTGCCGACCTGGTGGATTCCCTGCCGTTGCCGGAACTGGCTGCCCGGATCATCAAGGATTCCGGCTATGAAGCCCGGTTGAAGGAAGAACGTACCGAGGAGGCCAAGGACCGCCTCGACAACCTCCGGGAACTTCTGGCCGCCCTGGACGATTTCGAGCGGACCGCGGAGGAAAAGGGGTTGTCGGCCTTTCTGGAGCAGGTTGCGCTCATTTCCGACATGGGCCGAGGCGAGCAGAACCGGGAGTCGGTGACGCTCATGACCCTCCATGCCGCCAAGGGTCTCGAGTTTCCCCTGGTTTTCATGACCGGGATGGAAGAGCGGCTCTTTCCCCATGTGCGGGCCCTGGATGACCATGAGCAGATGGAAGAGGAACGGCGCCTCTGCTAT
>JAJZQA010000171.1 GCA_021810985.1 Deltaproteobacteria bacterium | reverse complement strand
TCCGACGTCCCGCATCATGGCAAATATGCCGGAATTTACTCCTTTCCGGGCCGGGAACAACAAGCTTTTGCTGGTGCAGTCACATTTACTCTCCTGAGAAGCCGACGGAAATTGAGGGGTTATCGTAAGTTTATTGATAGGCAAATAATTTTATTCATACTAAATTATCGTTGACATGGAATTACCTGTGTGATAGCTATCTACAAGTTTTGTGGCTGTGTCTTCGGCCCTGAACCAACATTTCGGCTAAACAGGCGAGAAGAGGTACCTGCATGATTAATATCGATATAGTTCTCCTGTTCCAGGCGGTAAATTTTCTGGCCCTCCTGTTTTTCTTGAATATTTTCCTCTATAAACCGATCCGGAAAGTATTGGCGGAGCGAGCCGCGGAAATTTCCGCGTCAAAGGAAAAGACCGTTTCCGTTGATCGGGAGGTAGGTGAAAAGATGGCTCAGTACGAGCAGAAGCTCCAGGCCGTCAAAGCCGATGCCACCGAGGAGAGAAACAAGATGCTTCGTGCTGCTCGCGAGGAAGAGTCACGGCTTATCGAGGCCGCCCGCGGTGAAGCAGCCGAAGGGCTTGCCCGGATCCGGGAGTCCATCGAGAAGGAGTCCGCCGTCGCGGAAAGCTTCCTGAAAGACCAGGCCGCGGTTCTTTCCCGGCAGATAGCCGAAAAAGTCCTCGGAAGGAGTCTCTCATGAAATCAGTGCGCGGAAGGCTTCCGAACCAAGGGAATTTCTTGCTTGTGATGGTGATGTGCTGCTGCATTTTTCTGCTCACAACACCCGGTTTGGCTGCCGAGACCGTTCAGCACGCCGAATCAGGCGCCCAGCTGAAAGACTTTCTCTACCGGCTGTTCAATTTTGCCCTCCTTGCGGGGATTTTGATCTGGGCCATGAAGAAGGCGAAGGTCAGCGAACTCCTGGCCACTCGTCGGTCGGAGGTTGCGAAGACACTCCTGGAAGCGGAAGAAATCAGAGAAGAGGCTGAGCGAAAACTCGCTGAATATACCGAGAAGCTGGAAAAGGCCAGCCGTGAGATTGATGAGATCTATGCGGCCATCAAGCAGGAGGGCGAAGCGGAGAAGAACCGGATTATCTTGGAGGCGAAAGAAGCTGCCGAGCGAATTCGCAGCCATTCCCAGCGTGCCGCTCACCAGGAAATCCAGCAGGCAACCGCCCGCTTGCAGGCGGAAACCGCCCGGCTTGCGGTAGAGTTGGCATCAGCCTCTCTGAAACAGTCGGTCACCCGCGACGATCAGGACCGGTTTGTTGATGAATATCTTACGAAAGTTGTGGAGGGGTAGTGAGCACCTACGCTATTGCACGAAGATATGCCAAAGCCCTCATTCAGATTGCTGTGGGTCAGAAGTCGGTTGAGCAGTATTATCTCGAACTGCAGGGTTTTTCCCGGGTCCTTGAGTCAAGCCCCGAGGCACTGGCACTGCTGTCGGAACCGGGGGTGCGGATTGAAGCGAAGCGGGCGCTGGTGAAAGACCTCATCGTTTCGCTGGGAATATCCAAAACGATCGGCGACTTCATTTTGCTGCTCCTTGATAAAAAGAGACTTTTTTACCTTTCCCAGATAACGTCCTGCTTCAGAGCCTTTGGTGATGAGTCTGCCGGGATCCTCCGTTCGACCATCACCTCTGCGTTGCCTTTGACGGAAAACCAGGTGAGTGAGATGCGCGGTGCCCTGGAAAAAACGACGGGCAAAAAGATTATTCTGGATGTTGCAACGGACCCTTCACTTATTGGAGGTATTGTGACCCGGATTGGCGATAAAGTTTTGGATGGCAGCATCAGAACCCAGTTAACCAAGATTCAGGATATATTACAGAAGGGGTGAGACGTGCCTATGGAATTGCGAGCGGAAGAAATCAGCGAGATTATCAGGAAGCAGATTGAAGGTTACGGCAAGGATATCGAAGTTGCCGAAACCGGAACCATCATTTCCGTTGGGGACGGAATCGCCCGAATTCACGGACTCGCCAAGGCGATGGCCGGAGAATTGCTGGAATTTCCCGGTGGTGTTTCCGGCATGGTGCTCAATCTTGAAGAGGGGAATGTCGGCGCCGCAATCCTTGGTGAAGATAACCTGAACATCAAGGAAGGCGCCATCGTCAAGCGGACCGGCAGGATTGTGGAAGTCCCGGTTGGTGATGCCCTGGTTGGACGGGTTGTCAATGCCCTCGGTGAACCGATTGACGGCAATGGGCCGATCGAGACCAGCGATTTCCGGAAGGTCGAAGTGAAAGCTCCCGGCATCGTCAAGCGGAAGTCGGTCCACCAGCCTTTGCAGACCGGCCTCAAGGCCGTGGATGCGATGGTTCCGATCGGGCGCGGCCAGCGTGAGCTCATCATCGGTGACCGTCAGACCGGTAAAACCGCGATTGCCATCGATACGATCATCAACCAGAAGGGCGGCGATGTTATCTGCATTTACGTGGCTATCGGGCAGAAGCGCTCAACGGTTGCCCAGGTGGTGAACAGATTGCGCGAAAACGGCGCGATGGAGTATACCATCGTTGTTTCCGCCTCCGCTTCCGAACCGGCCCCGCTGCAGTTCATTTCACCGTATACCGGCGTTACCATGGGTGAGTTCTTCCGGGACAACGGGCGGCATGCGCTGATCATTTACGATGACCTTTCCAAGCAGGCTGTTGCCTATCGTCAGCTTTCACTGCTCCTGCGTCGTCCTCCCGGACGTGAAGCGTATCCCGGTGACGTATTCTATCTGCACAGTCGCCTTCTGGAACGGGCCGCGAAGCTGTCGGACGAATACGGCGCCGGCTCCCTGACCGCGCTCCCGATCATCGAGACCCAGGCGGGCGACGTCTCCGCGTATATCCCGACCAATGTCATTTCCATTACCGATGGTCAGATTTATCTGGAGAGTGATCTCTTTTATTCCGGTGTGCGCCCGGCCATCAACGTCGGCCTTTCCGTCTCGCGCGTCGGCGGCGCCGCCCAGATCAAGGCCATGAAACAGGTTGCCGGTACCCTGCGGCTCAGCCTCGCCCAGTATCGCGAAATGGCCGCCTTTGCCCAGTTCGGCTCCGACCTGGACAAGGCTACCCAGATGCAGCTTGCGCGTGGCGAGCGCCTGGTGGAGATGCTGAAGCAGCCCCAGTATCGTCCCCTTTCCTCGGAAAAACAGGTCCTCATCATCTTTGCCGCCAATAACGGTTTTGTGGATGATTACCCGGTCTCGGCTCTTTCCCGCTATGAGACGGAGCTCTATACGTTCTTCGATATTCGCAAAGCGGACATCCTCGCTGAAATTCGTGAGAAGAAAGCCATTGATGACCAGTTGAGGGGCAAGATCATTTCCGCCCTCGATGAATTCAAGAAAGAATTCACAGTCTAGACAAGGACGGTACTTCCCCCATGGCAAGCCTGAAAAGTATTCGAAAAAGGATCAATTCGGTCAAGAGCACCCGGCAGATCACCAAGGCGATGAAAATGGTCGCTGCCGCAAAACTGCGCCGTGCTCAGGACAAGGTGCTTGCTGCCCGGCCCTACGCGAAAAAGCTTGAAGAGGTTCTGGTCAGGCTCAGCAGCAGTGGCGGAGCGGTTGACCATCCCTTGGCCCGCAGGGAAAAATCGGAAACGGCTCTGTTGATTGTCGTCAGCTCCGACCGGGGCCTTTGCGGCGGCTTCAACGCCAATATCTGCAAAGCCGCGGAAGCCTTCATGCGTGAGAATTCTTCCCGTTATCAGGAAATAAACCTTCTGACCATCGGACGGAAAGGTTTTGAATATTTGAGAAAGCGGGCAACGATCCGGAAAAACTATTCCAACATTCTTTCGACGATGAGCTATCAGGAGGCCTCCATCATCGGCCAGGAACTGATCGAAGGGTACCTGGCACAGGAATATGATGATGTGTATCTGCTCTATAACGCGTTCAGAAGCGTAATGTCGCAGGATATTACCCTGAAACAGCTGCTGCCGATCGAACCTCCCCAAGGGCCTGAAGAGGAGTTCCTGCCGGAAGCAATCTACGAGCCGTCAAAAGAGGAGCTTCTGGCGGAGCTGTTTCCCAAGAATATCGAGGTGCAGCTTTTCCATGCCAGGCTGGCATCAATCGCTTCCGAACACGGCGCCGGGATGACGGCAATGGACAGCGCGTCGAAAAATGCCTCGGAGATGATCGCAAAACTGACCCTGCAGTATAACCGGGCACGGCAGGCGGTCATCACCACGGAGTTGATGGAGATCATTTCCGGAGCGGAATCGGTCCACGGTTAAACGATCAACTAGCTACGCTCTAACATAGATACCGGTCCGCGGATGGGCCGTAGGAGGATGAAACCAGATGAGTCAGAATTTCGGAAATATTTCGCAGGTCATCGGCGCGGTAGTGGACGTGGAGTTTGAGCCGGGCAAGCTTCCGGCAATCTATAATGCGCTCCGGGTGACGAATCCGACCATCGATGATCGGGAAAATAATCTGGTGCTGGAAGTCGCGCAACATTTGGGCGAGAACACCGTCCGCACCATTTCCATGGATTCGACCGACGGCTTGGTACGCGGCCAGCAGGTGGTGGATACCGGTAAGCAGATTTCCGTTCCGGTCGGCCGCAAAACGTTGGGCCGCATCCTCAATATAATCGGAGAGCCGGTCGATGAAATGGGACCGATCGACGCGGAAAAAGAATACGAGATCCATCGTGAGGCGCCCAGCTTTCTCCAGCAATCCACCAAGGTTGAGGCTTTCACGACCGGTATCAAGGTTGTTGACCTGCTGGCTCCCTATGCCCGAGGGGGGAAAATCGGCCTGTTTGGCGGCGCCGGCGTCGGCAAGACGGTCATCATCATGGAACTCATCAACAACATTGCCAAGCAGCATGGCGGATTTTCGGTCTTCGCCGGAGTTGGTGAGCGTACCCGGGAAGGTAATGACCTGTGGAATGAAATGAAGGAATCCGGTGTTCTCGATAAAGCAACTCTGGTCTATGGCCAGATGAATGAGCCGCCGGGAGCCCGTGCCAGGGTTGCTCTTTCGGCTTTGTCGGTTGCCGAGTACTTCCGCGATGAGGAGGAGCAGAACGTTTTGCTCTTCATCGATAACATCTTCCGCTTTACCCAGGCAGGCTCAGAGGTTTCGGCGCTGCTCGGACGCATTCCATCCGCTGTTGGTTACCAGCCGACCCTGGCAACGGAGATGGGTGAACTTCAGGAGCGTATTACCTCTACCGATAAGGGCTCCATTACCTCGGTCCAGGCTATTTACGTACCGGCCGACGACCTGACGGACCCGGCGCCCGCAACGGCCTTTGCTCACCTCGACGCCACGACCGTCCTCTCGCGTCAGATTGCCGAGCTTGGGATCTATCCGGCTGTTGACCCCCTTGATTCCACTTCCCGAATTCTTGACCCCCAGGTCATCGGCGAAGAACATTACGCAATTGCCCGTGAAGTCCAATACGTGCTCCAGCGCTACAAGGACCTGCAGGATATTATCGCGATACTTGGTATGGATGAGCTTTCCGAAGACGATAAGCTGGTGGTGGCTCGCGCCCGTAAGATACAGCGTTTCCTTTCACAGCCTTTTCATGTGGCGGAGACCTTTACCGGAACTCCCGGGAAGTATGTGGAACTGAAGGATACCATCAAGGGTTTCCAGGAAATAGTCGCCGGCAAGCACGATTCCGTGCCGGAGCAGGCCTTCTATATGGTCGGCACGATTGAAGAAGTTTTGGAAAAGGCAAAGAAGCTGGCCGTCTGACAAGCAGATACACACCGGAGCAGGGGCAGGAATACATTCCCCTTTGCTCGAATTCTTAGCCGAAAAGGATTTTTCCGATGGCAGAAAAATTACAGCTTGAACTGATTACCCCGTATAAGAAAGTCCTCTCCGAGCAGGTGGATATGATCACGGCATTTGGCTCGCTAGGCGAATTTGCCGTGTTGCCGGGACATGCCTCATTTCTTACTTCATT
>JAJZQA010000170.1 GCA_021810985.1 Deltaproteobacteria bacterium | reverse complement strand
ATAAAAGACAAAAAAAGACAGGGAAATGAGCGCCAGAACCCAGGCACCGGCCGGCACTTCCCTGCCCCGGCCGGAAAGTGTCTTGAAGAGCGGCCAGACCAGGAGTCCGGCGGTGATTCCCACGCCGATATTGTAGGTAAAACTGATCAGCACGATGGTCAGGAAGGCCGGGAGCAGATCGGTGAGGTCGTCGAAGGCAATCCGGGTGAGCGGGCTGATCATGAAGCTGCCGATAATGATCAGGGCCACGCCGTAGGCATGGGCGGGGACCGCCGTAAACAAAGGGGCGAAAAAGAGCGCCAGGAGAAATAAACCGGCGGTGACCACGGAGACAAAGCCGGTTCTGCCTCCTTCTTCGATCCCGGCGGCCGATTCCACATAGGCGCCGGTGGTTGTGGTGCCCAGGAGCGGCGCCAGGGTGGTGGCCAGGGCGTCCGCCAGCATCGGCTTTTCGATTTCCGGGAGATTGCCGTCTTTATCCAGCAGTTCGGCCCTGGCGGAAAGCCCGATCAGGGTGCCGATGGTGTCGGCAAAGGCCATGACGAAGATGGTGAGTACCACCGGCAGAAATTTCGGCGTCAAGGCCCCCGAAAGGTCCAGCTGGAGAAAGATCGGCGCGGGGCTGGGCGGGAGGCTTATCAGGGCCGCGGGGACTTTCGTGACACCGGCCAGCATGGAGAGCAGGGTTGTCGCCAGGATGCCGATCATCAGCGCTCCCCGGACCTTCCACAGCATCATCAGCACCGTGAGCAACAATCCCGAGAGGGCGAGAATCACGGACGGCTGTGACAGGTTGCCGAGCCGGACCGGCGCACCGGGAACCCCGAGCACCACAATCCCGGTTTCATTCAGGCCGATAAAGGTGATGAACATGCCGATCCCCACGGCGAAGCTGTATTTCAGGGAGGAGGGGATCGCGTTGGCCAGCCAGCCTCGGATCTTCAGCACGGTAAGGACGGTAAAGGCGATGCCGGCGATGAATACGGCGCCAAGGGATTCCTGCCAGGTAAAGCCGAGCGCCTTGACGACAGTGAAGGAGACGAAGGCGTTTTCGCCCATGTACGGGGCGATGGCGAAGGGCCGTTTGGCATAGAGTCCCATGAGCAGCGTGCCGAATGCCGCTGCCAGGATGGTGGCGGTGGTGGAGGGGCCGCGCGGGATCCCGGCCACTTCCAGGATGGCCGGATTGACGATGATGATGTACGCCATGGTGACGAAGGTCGTAAAACCGGCCAGGGTTTCTTGCCGGTAGGATGTCCGGTACTTGTGGAAGGCAAAATATTTCTTCATCTTGCTTAGAGGCTCCTTTCACGTTTTTACTTGATGTGCCGCAGAAACTGTCCCCGGTTCCGGCAGGCGACAGCCAACGCTTCCGGGTAACCGTCACTCACGCGTGCTTTACCGCTCGGCCTTTTCCAGGTCCCGTCCGTGATCCCGTCCCAGCTTCCCCCGGGAAAATTCCGAATTTTCCGGAAGTGCCAGATGCAGCTCGACAGCCTTGTCGAGGGAGAGGCGTGCGGTATCAATCCGGCAGTCAAGGAGGTGGCCACCGATATTCCGGTCGGTGGAAATAAAGTGGAAATGGTAGCCGGGGAGGTTGATCCCCTTGGCGAAATCAGGGGTTCTGAAACCGACGATTGTTCCGGGAATTGCCTGGAACTGGAAGACTGTTTGCCGGCTGGCGGCCTCCGCCAGGCCCGGGTACGGTTTTTGTTGCGCGGGAACACTGCGGATCTTGATGACGGGAAAGGTCCCCTCGATTTTGAGGGCATAAAAATAATTGGGCGTCGGCAGCAGCGCATCCAGTTGTTGCATCAGGCTGCCGAGGTCAGGTGTGGCGGCAAGGGACAGCGTGGTCTCCGGGGCGAAGAATTTTACCACGGCAAAGGGCGTCCTCGCCGTGTCCGCAACCGGGAGAACCGTTCCATCAGCCTTGGCCTGGTAGAAGGCGCCGTCAAGGCCGATCATTTCCCCATCCAGCGCATCGAAGGTGCCGAGGCCGAAATCGCCGTTTCTTCGCAGATCGGTAAAGCTCGTACTGCCATCGTAGATGCCGACGAGCAGTGCATCGATGGTTGATGCCTGGTAGAGACTGTCGCCTTTCCGGTTACAATGGCTGCATCCGGGCAGGAGGAGCAGGGAGAGGAGTGCTGCGAGAGAGATCAGGCGGCTGGTTTTCATGCGACTTCCTTTCTGTGCGAGAGCGGTCACATATGGGGTGAAGAACTTTCTCCTTATTATCACAATCGGCGGCGAAATGAATATCTTTTCACCAGGAGAAAGGACTTTTCTTTCAGGAGCCTGTCGGACTTAGGAAATCGAAGCGAAAATTCGGCTGGGCGAGGACAGGTTTTGTCGATTTTGCAGGGTAATAGTTGTTCTATTGCCCCAAAAAGCGGCGAAATATGGACCGTCCAGACGGATTTGCAGCAGATTTACCCTAAGTTCGACAGGCTCCTAATCTCTTCCGGAAGAGTGGTGAAGTTCACCGTTGATCTTTTTTTGCGGGGAAGGTATGTAATGGTTAGATCGTGTCCATCCGGAAAGTGCCGGCTGGGGCCGAACCGGAACTTCCCCGAAGCCCCTCGCAATCGGACGCCGGGCGACACCGACAGACGAGGCATTACCTTGGAGACAGGCGTGTTCCCTCGATCCTGCAGCCGGTCCGCACGAGAGGCTCCGTGAAAGCCCCGCTCCGTCCCTCTTGATATCTTCCCGGAGTTTCCGGATGTAAACTAGATCGCAAGGGCCGAACGTTTTTACAGCAGACGAGATTGCACTCGTCAGTGAGCGTATCCCGGCCACAATTCGCTGATACCCGTAAGGAGACACAATGGCACTCTGGTTTCGTGAGTATACCCTGGAGGAATTGAATCAGATTATGGCGGATACCCTCATCAGCCATGTGGGAATTGAGTTTGTTGAAATTGGTGACGATTTTCTGCGGGCGCGCATGCCGGTGGATCAGCGGACCCGGCAGCCCATGGGGATCCTCCATGGCGGCGCCTCGGTCGTGCTGGCGGAAACGCTCGGCAGCGCTGCTTCAAATCTGGCCATCAATCGCGATGAATTTTATGCCGTGGGGCTGGAGATCAACGCCAATCATGTCCGATCGGTGGCCAGCGGGTCGGTCATCGGCACCGCCCGCCCCCTTCATATCGGCAAATCGACCCAGGTCTGGGAAATGCAGATTCATGATGAGAACGGAAACCTGGTCTGTGTGTCGCGTATGACAAACGCGGTCCTGAAGAAGGAAAAATAGAAAATTATCAAAACCGGTTCCGGCGTTTCGCCGTAGGCCAGCCGCCGAGCAGGAGCAGCAGGCCGATTCCGCCAAAAAAGCCGCCGAGATGGGCGAAGTAGGCAATGCCGCCCTGGACCTGTTCGCCGCTGTTGATCCAGGTGGCGCTGATGAATTGGAGCAGGACCCAGTAGCCGATGATCAGAAAAGCTGGCACCTCGATAAAGGTGAAAAAGAAAAAGATTGGCAGCAGGGTAAGAATCCGGGCATGCGGGTAGAGAATCAGGTAGGCGCCCATCACCCCGGCCACAGCGCCGCTGGCGCCGATCATCGGGATGCTCGACTGGGGTGAGCTGAGCACCTGCCCTGCCGCACCGGCCATGCCACAGGCAAAATAGAAGATGACGAAGCGGAATTTGCCGAGGACGTCTTCAATATTATTACCGAATATCCAGAGAAAGAGCATGTTTGAGCCGATGTGGAGCCAGTTGCCGTGCAGAAACATGGAAGTGAAGACCTGGTCCCAGGCGTGCCACGGTTCGGAGATCAGTTTGGCCGGGATCAGGGCATATTTGGCGACGAGCCCGCCGACGAAATGATTGACCTGCACGGCTCCGCGAGCCGTTTCCACCAGCACCTTTTCGTAGTGGCCGCTGAGCCGGTCCTGGATGAAGAGCAGAACGTTGGCGGCGATCAGGCAGACCGTGATAATCGGAAAGTTCCTGGTCGGATTGTAATCCTTGATCGGAATCATGCCAGTAGTATAGGAGATGAATTGAAACCTGTCGAGACGGATTGCGTATTTTCGGTCAGAGAACCGCTCGGCATGGCAAGAGTTCTCAAAAAGGAAGGGTGGCCGGACCATGCTTTCTTCTAACCTGACAGAGGACCAGAACACTGATCTTCCCCGGCGTCTGTATCGTGCGCTTACGGCCGGCCGGGAAGATCTGTTGCCGTTGCTGGATGACCCGTCACGGGAAGTGCTCAAGGCTGTACTGAAAAATCCCGAACTTGACGAACAGTGCCTGCTCCTCATTCTGAAAAGACGGGACCTGAGCGATGATCTGCTCACGGCAATGTACCGGCTGCCGCTGACGGAGGCCAGCCATCGGCTGAAAGTCGCTCTGGTACACCACCATGCCACACCGGACCACATTGTTCTGACCCTGATTCCCCATCTCTATCTGTTTGAACTGGTGACTGTCTGTTTTTTGCCCGGCATAGCACCGGACCGGCGGCTGGCCGCGGAGCGTGCCCTGATCAAACGCCTCGCCGAAACTCCGCTCGGCAGCAAGGTAACCCTTGCTCGACGGGCACCCTCCGAGGTGGTGGAGGCTCTGCTGCACGAAGGACAGCCACACCTGATGGCAGCCTGTCTCGACAATCCGCGTCTCAAACAGGCTGCGATCCTCCGCTTTCTCACTGGCCCGGGCGCCACAGCGGAAACTATTTCGCTGGTGGCGCGCCATCCCCGCTGGAAATTCCGTCATGATCTGAAGCTGGCAATTCTGAAAAACAGTAAAACGCCGCTGATCTGGTTTACGGCACTCCTTCCGGGTCTGTCTCTTGCGGAGGTGAAAAATATTTACGTTTCGAGTCGCGTTTCAGCTGCTCAGAAGGCCTGTGTGGCGGAAGAGTTGCAGAGGAGGAAGGGCCGGCGTTAGTTGTCCGTGACGTCGGACTGTTGCCGGATGAAGAGGACTCTAGATCGTTTGGATAGCGTCTGCCGGTAAATTTTGCAACAGACGAATTGTTTTTTCGCGTTCGGACAAAAAAACGCGGGCGCTACTAACGCCCGCAAGGATGGAAACGCTGGTTACAGATTCGAATGGAGGCGTTTCCCGGCAGAAATTCTTTGGGGAAAGAAGGGGCAGCTTCTTTTCGGAAAAATGTATGGGAGGAAAAAATCAAGAACTGGACGTTATATAATAAATTAAACAGCGCATGTCAAGAAAAAAGGATTCGGCCTTTTGCATACATCAAAAATTGGCCAGGCAGGGGAACCGTCCGCGGGCTGGCAGCGAACGGCGGATTTCTCTCGTGAATTTGGTTGGTGTGGAGCGGGCGGGGTGATTCGGAGAGTTGGGTGAGGGGCTTTCGCCCCTCAGTGATTGGCGAGTTTTTCCTGCAGTTCCCGGTCCTTTGCGGCAACCTCCCGGGCCATGCTTTCCTTAAATTCTTTCAATTGCAGCGCAAGAGCTGGTTCGGAAAGGGCCAACATTTGGACCGCCAAGATACCGGCGTTCTTGGCGCCTGCCTTGCCGATGGCAACGGTGGCGACCGGAATGCCGCCGGGCATCTGGACGGTTGAGTGGAGGGCGTCAACGCCGTTAAGCCCCCCTCCACCGATGGGCACGCCGATGACCGGGAGAATCGTTCCCGCGGCCATTACCCCTGCAAGATGGGCTGCCATGCCGGCACCGGCGATGATAACCTTCATCCCGCGACTCTCGGCTGTAGCGGAGAGCTGTGCCGTGGTGTCGGGACAGCGGTGAGCCGAGGAGATCCTCATTTCAAAAGGAACACCGAACTGCCGCAGAATCTTCGCGGCTTCTTCCATGACCGGAAGGTCCGAGTCGCTTCCCATGACTATCAGAACCTTAGCTGTATTCATATGTACTCCATATGTTTTTATTAAGTACTCTTCCCGCCCAAAAGGGCACAACTAGCAGCGCCCCTGCAGAATTCTTTAACTCAAATCCAGTAGTGTCCGGTAAGAGAAT
>JAJZQA010000169.1 GCA_021810985.1 Deltaproteobacteria bacterium | reverse complement strand
GCAGGCCGGGAAAGCCTCGCTCAGAATGGTTTCTCATACTTTCACCCCGTTCTTTTCATAGAACTTTTGACACTATCAGTTAAGCTGTTTTGTCATACCACCCGGCGATGTCGGAGTCAAAAAAACAGGAAGGCCGACCTCGTTGCCGACCTTCCTGTTTTTTCCGCCAATTTGACCATGGCAGGCTCACCGACACTTTCCAGGCTCACAATTCCCGTTAATTGGTCAAAGACTGGATGGGCGCAGGAATCCTGCCGCCGCGTGCAATAAAAACCTCCGAACTGAAATTGTGCACCGGCATGACCGGGGCACTACCGAGCAGGCCGCCAAATTCCACCATGTCGCCGACCTTGGTTCCCGGTGCCGGGATGATGCGTACAGCGGTGGTTTTCTTATTGATCATGCCGATCGCCATCTCATCGGCAATAATGGCCGAGATGGTGGCCGGCGAAGTATCACCGGGCACGGCCACCATGTCCAGACCGACCGAGCAGACACAGGTCATCGCCTCCAGTTTGTCAAGGGAAAGCGACCCGCGCTGCACCGCCTTGATCATGCCCTCGTCCTCGCTTACCGGGATAAAGGCGCCGCTCAGCCCTCCCACCGAAGACGAAGCCATGGCTCCGCCCTTTTTGACGGCATCGTTGAGCAGCGCCAGGGCGGCGGTGGTGCCATGCGTACCGCAGCTTTCCAGGCCCATCGCTTCCAGGATGGCCGCCACACTGTCGCCGACGGCCGGCGTCGGCGCCAGGGACAGGTCAAGGACCCCGAACTGGGCATTCAGGCGCCGGGCCACCTCTTTTCCGACCATTTCACCCATGCGGGTAATTTTGAAAGCAGTTTTTTTGATGCATTCCGAAATATCCCCCAGAGAAGCGTTCTGCAGGGATCGAACCGCGGAATTCACCACACCCGGACCGCTGACGCCCACGTTGATCACGCAATCCGGCTCGCCGATGCCGTGAAAGGCCCCGGCCATGAAGGGATTATCGTCGGGAGCATTGGCAAAGATCACCAGCTTTGCGCAGCCGATGCCGCCACGGTCACGGGTCAACTCCGCCGTCTGCTTGATAATGTGACCCATCATGGCAACAGCATCCATGTTGATGCCGGCCTTGGTGGTAGCAACGTTGACCGAAGAACAGACCTTTTTGGTCGTCGCCAGGGCCTGCGGAATGGAGTTGATGAGTTTCAGGTCTCCGGGCGTCATGCCTTTCTGCACCAGGGCGCTGAAGCCGCCGATAAAATCGATGCCCGCCTCCTGTGCTGCCCGATCGAGGGTTTCCGCCACGGAGCAATAATCGTCAACCTGGCAACTCTCCGCCACGATGGCGATCGGAGTTACGGAGATCCTCCTGTTGATAATCGGGATGCCATAGAGGCTCTGGATCTCATCGGTGGTTCTGACCAGTTTATCGGCGCAGCGCATGATACGGCTGTAGACCTGCTCGTTGAAAGTCGCAATGTCGGGATGGCAGCAGCCGCGCAGGTTGATGCCCATGGTGACCGTCCTGATGTCCAGGTTTTCATTGGTGACCATATTGATGGTTTCGAGGATCTCTTCCGGATGAATAAGCATGTTCGAGCCCCCTTATATCCGGTGCATGAAGCGGAAGACATCTTCATGCTGCACGATCACCTGCACACCCAACTCCGTGCCGATCGCCGTCATGGCTTCCTGGAATGTGCTCAGCTCAAAATTTTCGTCCGTGACCTCGGCAAGCATGATCATGGTGAAGAGATCATCCATGATGGTCTGCCGGATATCCGCGATATTCACCTTATGTTCGGCCATGACCCGGCTGATGCCCGCCACGATACCCACTCTATCCAAACCTATGACCGTGATAACAAAACGACTTGATGACATGTAAGTTCCTTTTCTGTTTGATCTGCAATAAATTATGCCCGATGACACATCTCAGCTGCGTCATTTTTGTCTGACGCCAGAGAATAACAGATACTCCGTAATTAATAAATAGCTGGAAACGGCAAGGAGTCTGTCGCTTGATTTCCAAAAACTGTCCGGGTTGCCCTTACGAGCAGAAACAATCTCTCAATTATTCGGAATTTCTCAAGAAAACCTGAACAGAATTGGAGAATCAAAATGCCACCACGGAATTGTATCCACGACAAAGGAAGGTATATTATACAGATAAACATACGGCCAAAACTTTTCGACGACAAGCTTCCATCCGGAAGCTCCAAAACAGCGCTATCGCCGTTGGGCGGGGGCTTTCTCTGAATCTCTCGTACGGCTTCATGGCAAGACAGCGACAGCAAGGAGCGAGATTGAGATATCAATGCAGGGGCTGCCATGAAAATCGACCAACCGATCCAGCTTTTTGAAATGATTCGGTGCCTGTCCCAGGCGGTCGATCTGGTCAGTCCGATTATTGCCGACCATCATAGACGCGTGGCCCATATTGCCGTCAGCATTGCGCGCGAAATGGGACTCTCCCCGGAAAAAGTCCGTGATCTGGCGATTGCCGGTGCGCTCCACGATGTCGGCGGCCTGTCACTGGCCATGCGGCTCGATGCCTTACAGTTCGAGTGCCATAACGCCCATGAGCACGCTGCTCTCGGCTATCTGCTGCTGAAGACCTTCCGTCCCTTTGCGGGGGCAGCGGAGCTGGTCAGATTTCATCATGTCGAGTGGGATACCGGCAAAGGCGCCGAGTTCTGTGACGAGCAGGTCCCCCGGGAAAGCCAGATACTTCATCTTGCCGACCGGATTGCCGCCCTGCTGAAACCTGACGTTGCGGTGCTTACTCAAGCGAAAATTATCAGTGAGCGTATCCTGGCACAGTCAGGAAAGATGTTCCCCCTCGAACTTGGCGAGGTTTTTTCCGAAGTGGCATCCCGCGAATGTTTCTGGCTCGAAGCGATTTTTTCAAAAACGGACACAAACCTGATCCAGGCCTTAGACAGGGCAAAACTGCCATTGGGCGAGGACCTGTCCGGTTTGACCAGACTGATCTGCCGGGTAATAGATTTCCGCAGCCCCTTCACTGCCACCCATACCAGCGGTGTCGCGGCCTCAGCAGAAGCCTTGGCCCGGCTGGCCGGTTTTTCCGAACTCGATTGCAACAGGATGGAGGTTGCCGGTTTTATCCACGACCTCGGCAAACTGGCGGTACCTTCTGAGATTCTGGACAAAAAAGCGAACCTCACGAAAGAGGAATTCGATATCATCAGAACCCATACCTACCACACCGACAATATTCTCAAACCGATCAAGGGCTTCGATACCATTCGTCAGTGGGGCGCGCTGCATCACGAACGACTTGACGGAAAAGGCTACCCCTTTCACCTCACGGCCAAAGACCTGCCCACCGGTTCACGAATCATCTCGATTGCCGATGCATTTGTCGCTCTCACGGAAAACAGGCCATACCGGCTCGGGCTGGACAGGCAAGAAGTCCTCCTGCTGCTGGGTAACATGGTGCGGAATTGCGCTCTCGACAGTGATCTCGTAGAATTACTCGCGGAGAACTTCGAAAAAATAAATCACCGGAGAATTGAGGCGCAGGATGAGGCGACCGGGGAATACCGGAATTTTATCGGGCACGCGCAAGAGTTGCAGGAAGCGTGTGGCCAGAGAAGTAGCTGGTTTGCATAATTTCAGCACAATCCGTTACTGAAATCGTTGCGCGCCCGGCCCTGGCGCGGCACCGGGATAAAGTCGAGTTTTTAACGCGGCAAACCGCATCTTTCTCCGAGAATTAGCATGCGGCCGATCTTTTCCAGCAGGGTTCCATTCGCCAGGGACAATTCGCTTCCGGGAGTCAAGGTACTGATGATGGATTTTCCGACCACCTGTTTTACCTCTCGCCCCTCCCTATCTTTTACTTTGACTTTCCACAGGGAGTGAAAAATAAGGGCCTTTTCTCCCACACTGCCCACATAGAGCATGATATGGCCATTCATGTGGAGAAGAGTCAAGAACGGCACCGCCTTTTCCCGGATGATGCGTTCCTTTTCGAGGGAGTTCAAAGCGGAAAGAGAAATGCTTTTACCGGAATGAATCTGGTTGTAGGACCCTCTTGGCATCCAAATCCCGAAGGGAAGGAAAAAATCCCGCATGAGCGCGGAACAGTCCCTGCCTTGATACAACTCCCCCCAGCCGTATGATTTTCCGAGCAGCTCGTCGCCAATCAATGCGGCAGTTTCAGCCCCCAGGTCTAACGGAAACTTTCGTGCCGAATCCTTCGGCACCTTGACCGTTACTTCCCGCACCTCATTACGTACTGATTGCACAGCAACAACTACCTCGTATGCATCTTCGTCTTCTCCGGCAAGCGGAAACAGCGTGCCGGTTTTAACCCGCTGGGCAATCTGCTCCCGTTTGTCCCGGATCGGGGCAAAATCCTTGACGATAACGACCTGTTCTTTATTCATCCATTCCGTGGCCAACCTTTCGGGGATGAAGCCGATGTCGCGCAGCGGTACCCAACCGTTGGCATCGTTCGTTTCGGCAAAGGCCCATACTCCGTCCGCGGAAAGATGCAGAACCCTGATCGGTTCGTTCATTTTGAGGCCTGCATTCTGCAACATATCGAAAGGGAAATCGCCCGGCGTTTCAAAGAATGGATTAGCCGTCGGCAAGACTCTCAAGGTCGTCGGCACCAGGGCAATCGCCTTTGAATTCAAGGACGGAAAGCGTCCCAGATCGCAATTCGCCAGGAGCTCGCGGAGAATCTTTCCCGGAACCAGCCTCCGGTTCTCCCCATACCAAGCCCGCCCGGCATGTTCATTCATGGTTTGGAGCGTGCGAGGAAGATCCGAAAGAGGTTTGCCACCCGCCCAGGGGGCGAAGAAGTTCCGCCGGAACTGCGAAAGGAGCAACTTGCGGCACGAGGCATCAAGCGGCATAATCGTGGAATTCATCACCAAAGGCCCGAAATCCTGGGGCAGCCTCCGCACGTCTTCCAGCTCATAATCGGGAGGGAGATCCGCAACAACGGTTTGCTGGAGCGGAACAGCGCAAGAGGACGCAATCATGGCAAATACTGTAATTAATATAATTCGTGGCACTGTCTGTCCTTTCAGCAGAATCTGTTTACACTACCGTGCATAACCTCAGAGATCACGCAAATCCTGCACTATGATGTCCAGAAACCGGGTCACATCCGCTTTTCAGGAAGCTCGATTTCCCCAATAAACTCCTGCCAATTCCGCCACAACCTGTTTTCAAGTTCACTGGTAGTCATGCCCTTGATCAGCGCGACCTTCTCCAGTATTTTCAGGAGCAGATCAGGCATGCCGATTTCATCTGCCAGCCAGCGGTAACCGTCAGGATTGTCTGTCTCCAGCAGCATGCGTTCCACCGGCAGAAGCGCGGCAATGCCGGGCGCTTTCCGCGGATTCAGCACATCCACTCCGACCGTGAAGTAACACCCTGCCGCCAGATACGCTTCTATCAGGTTATTCGGGCCGGCATACCAGTGGATAATCGACCGGCCGATCCGGTAGCGCCGCAGCATCTCAAGCACCTCATCATCGGCCCCCCTGGTGTGCAGATTCATGGGCTTCGACAGGCGCTGGGCCCAGGAACATTCATATTCAAAGACTTTCAGCTGGCCGGGATAGAGCTCCTGGTCCTTCACATAATGAAAATCGAGTCCCGCCTCACCGATAACCGGCGTCTCTTCCAGGTAGCCGTCAAGCTCGTGCAGCCGGTCCGCGTAGCGAGCGGCCTCCCAGGGATGGATGCCGAAGGCCGGGATTATCAGAGGACAGGAACGGGCCAGCTCCAGTGTTTTCAGATAGGACGGTACATCCATGGCAACCGCCATGGTCAGAATGCGAAGTTTCTCAATCTGCTTCAGGGCCTCGGGCCAGGCTTCAGTATACCAATCAAGATGCGCATGTGCATCAACCAGCATTGCAGCTCCTTCAATGTCAGCGATCTGATTCTGCTCTTCTACCAATTCCAGATCAAGGATGATCTCAAGGCGGCGAGGCGTACTGAAGAGTACCTTGTGCAG
>JAJZQA010000168.1 GCA_021810985.1 Deltaproteobacteria bacterium | reverse complement strand
AGTGTAATACACATACTGTCAAGGGAGCTTCAGTGACGCTTCTCAGTGATACACTGGCTACAATTCTTTCAACCACTTGACAATTGGAGACAGGCTACATTATATAGGGGTATGTATGGAATCCCTTTCAGGATAATGGCACTGGTCGTTTTAATATCCATTATGGCCACGTTCACCGGATTTTCCGGATGTGATTCTGCTGCATCTTGCAAGAGCCACGATTCCTGCTGCACCAAGACGCACAAGGACAACAAGAAGACGCAATTCCACTGCTCTTCGCCCGATGTCTCATGTAAAAACGACCATAACAAAAACGAGAGTAATAACGACTTTAACTCACAAACTTGCCCCTCATTCCTATGCCTATCCGCCATTATACTCACGCCATTTGTCATGCAACCTAGCGTATCCGAGGCGCTTTCCTACTCTCCATTCGTCGCAACGTTCTACCCAACCCTATTTTTTGCTGACATTTCCCACCCCCCATCTTTATCCTAAAGCTTTCCTTTGTTGATCAAGAAGTAAATCATCAAATCGTATTCAAGAATATTCATGCATGCATAGCTGTAATCTGCTCTCCCAAATGATTGCAAAACTGTGTAAAGGTGTTACACTTTGATTATTTATGCCTACTGAAGACTGTTGAGAAGAACCATAATACAAGGAGGAGAACACATGTCCAAACAGTACGGATTACTGGTGGACCTGCGCAGGTGCGTTGGATGCACCTCGTGCCAGATAAGCTGCAAGATGGAAAATGCAGTTCCGATGGGTAAATTCCGCTCTAAAGTGGATTTTGCTGAGGAAGGAACCTATCCTGATGCAAAACGTCACTTTTTCCCCAAATTATGCAACAACTGCGTTGAACCGCCCTGCATCGAATCATGCCCGGTAAAAGGAGCAACCTACAAGCGCGAAGATGGCGTTGTTATGGTCAACCGGGATCTCTGCATCGGATGTGGCAGATGCGTTGGCGATTGCCCGTACGGCGCACGCTATCTGCATCCTCATCTCCCGGTCAAAAACGACCCGAAGCCATATGCCAAAAAGGTCAAGGAAGTGAGCGGTAAGACAGCCAAGGACCTCCGGATGGTGGACAAATGTGACTACTGTAGCCACCGGCTTGCCCAAGGGGTTGAGGAGCCGGCCTGCGTTAGGAACTGCCCAGGTCTTGCCCGCATTTTTGGAGACCTCAACGATCCCAACAGCGAAATTGCCAAACTAGTCCGTGCCAACAAGACGGAACTTTGGCATCCGGAGCACGGCACCAAGCCGAAGAGTCCATATATCCTTCGCGATGTCAACCTGTTCAAACTTGCCGACGGCGATCTTAATAAATAAGGAGGGAATCCATGCAGATATCAAGAAGACTCTTTTTGCAATATGCCGGTGCGCTGGCTGGGGCAACGGCTGTTACCCAGAGCGGCCTGCTCCACTTAAAAAAACTCTCTCCGGCCGAAGCTGAAGCTATGCAGGTTGAGATGGGAAAATATACCGTAAAATACACTGCTGATGCCATGTGTCCTGCTGAGTGCGGTATGGAGATGTGGGTCAAGGACGGCAAGATCGCCAAAATCTACGGCAACAAGGCGGTGCCGATGAATGTCGGAACCTGCTGCGCCAAAGGAGCGGCAGGCCAGCAACTGGTCTATTCTCCCTATCGCCTAAAATATCCCATGATCCGGGTCGGCGCCAGGGGAGAAGGGAAGTTTAAGCGTGTAAGCTGGGAAGAGGCGACCGACTATATTGCCGAAAAGCTGACCAAGATTAAGAAGAACTACGGGGCTGAATCGGTCATTATGGACGCCGGCGACGTCACCGACCGCGACCAGTATCACCGGCTATTCTTCGCCCTCGGCACACCCAACTGCGTGGAGCATGGCTCCATCTGTGATACACCCCGCCGTCATGGTCCCAAGCTGATGTTGGGCGGCAAGCGGATTGAGCCTGATATCATGCGACCACAACTGGTGCGTCAGCCTGACGGTTCGCTCAAGCAGAATTACGAATACAAGTCCAAGCTGATTATCTATAACGGCTGGAACCCCTTTGTTGCTACACGTATCTACTACGAACAGCGCGGTACCCTTGCTGCCCAAGTTGAGAATGGTTGCAAGGTGGTTGTTATTGACCCGTCGCTGAGCAATACGGCCGCCCGTGCAGATATGTGGCTGTCACCGCGCGCCGGTACCGACGGCGACCTGTTCGCCGCCATGCTGCGCTACATCCTTGAGAATGATAACCCTAACGATGCGAACCGGAAATACATTGATTGGAACATGAAAAAGTTCGTCAAGGGATGGGACGAGTTCATGGCGGAATTCAAGGCATGGTGGGGCAAGAAAGACCCGATCAATGGCTTGAGTTATTTCAGTGCTGAATGGGCAGCCAACAGGACAGGTCTTGACAAAAAACAGATAGAAGAGCTGTCGCATCTGTTCGGTATCACCAAACCAGCTGCCCTGGTCTGGGGTATGCAGTCGCCGGGTCATCATTACAATGGTTACTGCTGCTCCATCATCGGCACGGTGCTGAACATCATTACCGGTAACTTTGATGCCCCCGGTGGCGCCATTGATACCGAACTGGTCAAGTCCGACAAGGGTGGTTCCGCCAGCGGCAAACAGTTCAAGGGCAAGAAGATTAAACGGATGATTGGTGGTAAGGAGGTTGAGGGCGAGGTTGAACACCTGCATATGGACCTCTTCGGCAGCAAGTACCCAGCCGGATGGGATGATGTCGTGGCCGATTATCCAAACGCCTTCAAGAATGGCGTCGAGATCAAATATGGTCCGTTCCGTGGGCATAAGTACCCGATCAAGGCGTTCGTGTTGCGCACCGGCAACGCTGTTTTGACCGGAAGTCGTCCTGATCGCTGGATAAGCTCGCTTACGGCAAAGGATGCAAAAGGGAACTACAAGGTTGAGTTGACGGTATTCATCGACTCACTCAATCTGGAGAGTGCCCTCTATGCAGACGTGATCCTGCCGGAGGCAAGCTATGCGGAAAGGATGAGTCTTTCAGACATCTATCCTTCCCATCAGGTTATCTACAACCGGGATGCGGTGATTGAGCCGCTGCACCAATCCAAGAAGCCGACCGACATCATGAACATGCTGGCAAAGAAGCTGGTGGATCATGGTGACAAGGATATCAAGGGCTCAGATTTCTGGGAAAAATACAAATCTGAAGAAGAATTTGTCAACGAGATGCTGTCGGTATCCCCCGGTCGCGTCAACGTAGGTACGCCGCTTCCGTATCCCAAATATCCAGAGGGGTACAAACTGATAGGCACACCAGAATCGCTGGAAAAAGGAGATGCGGCCATAGACCATGAGAAGAAGACGGTCAAGGGCAAGCCGGTTACCGTCCAGTGGTTGCGCGACAACAACGGCGTTGCCATCTGGCCGATGAGCTGGCATCGTTTCAAAAAACACAATGCTGATGAGCCCAACAAGGCCTTTCCCAACACTTCTACCAAGATGATCGAGTTCGTATTCGACTGGACCGAAGGCGGCAAGCGGTATGGAGGTTACAAATCGCACAACGAGAAGATCGAGAAGGCTGGCGGAGATGTGCCGATGGGGTTGAAAGAGATCGGCTTTGTAAAATTCCCCACAACCTTTTTCTGGTTTGAAACCAAGTGGAACCCTTACACCAACCCTGCCTACCAGAAATATGCGAAGGACTATCCGTTCCAGTTGATTTGCGGGCGCATACACCAATCTATGAGCGGCACCCAGATGGTGCCTTGGCTGGGAGAAGTCAAGACTGAAGGTCAGTGGCAGCCGATGAATAATGAGTTTGAGTCAGAGGTTCCTGAGGCGATGCCGACCGGCAATGAACCGATGAAAACCATGAAGATGAAGTTCAAGAAGAATACCTACTCAGTTGCTACCATCTGGATGAACGATGATGACGCCAGGAAGCTGAATGTCAAAAACGGCGATATGATCGTGGTCGAGAACCCGCTAGGCAAATCAACCAAAGGCAAAGTGTTTGCTTCCGGTGGTCTGCGACCGGGTATCATCAAGATGGCCTTTGCTTCAGGCGGAAGGTTCAGCAAAGGGATGGGGCCTGCGTACGAAAGCAGGGGCTATACCCCGAGCCACAATGATCTGGTTGATCCGGATGCCTTGAGTCCGGTCATGGGTTTCCCGGCCTATGCTGATATGGTCGTGCGGGTGAAGAAGGTCTAAGCACAGTTGGGTAGCAGATGCTTCAAAGATGGCGGTGCCTGCCAAGAACAAGCAGGCACCGCTTTTTTACGATAATAAGGAGGATCTGGATGCAGGAATTACATGGAGAGATATTTGTTTACAACATGCTGGCCCGGATTTTTTACAGTGAGCCAACTCTGGAGCTGTTATATGAACTGGCAGCGATGAAACTTCCATCGGAGCCAGAAGCTGATGCTTCAAAGGGGATGCTTCACATGGTTGAAGTGGCCCGCCTTCACAGCCACAACCTTAAAGAATTACAAGACGAACTTGCTATAGAATTTACCCGCCTGTTTCTTGGGCCAATCAAGCCGGTAGCGATTCCATATGCTTCCTGGTATCTCTCGGAATCACATCAACTTATGACTGACGAAACTATCGATGTCCGTCGGAGATACCTTGAGGCCGGGATGGCGGTAAAGGATCTGTACAGTACTCCGGACGACCATATCAGTATTGAGCTTGAGTTTCTGAGCTATCTGACCGGAGAGATGATTGCAGCCCATGAGGCGGGACAACAGGAAAGGTTGCAAGCGCTTGAAAACACTAGGAACGGGTTTATCAACGACCACATGAAACAGTGGGCTCATGAATTTATTGCTACGATTACTGATTCTGATGCAAACAAATTTTATAAGGGTGCGGCCCTGCTCCTTGATGAGGTATTATTGATTGAACGCGAGAATATCTAGACGTGGAGTGTAGCGAAAAATGACCAGCACGATTCTTCTCGTAGAAGATGATGCCAGGATTGCGGAAGTCGCGATAGCCTATCTGGAGCGAGCCGGCTTTAGAGTGATGCATACATTTACGGGCCGGGAAGCTATGACTATTATCTCTACGGATCACCCTGCGTTGGTTGTTCTCGATCTTATGCTTCCCGACTTGAGCGGTGAATCTATTTGCCGTGAATTGAAGGAACGCGATATCCCGGTCATCATTTTAACTGCCAAGTCCTCGGAAGAAGAAAGACTGGCAGGCTTTGCCCTTGGAGCTGACGACTATATCGTGAAACCCTTCAGCCCCCGAGAAATGGTTGCGCGAGTCCAGGCTGTGCTGAAGCGTGCCGGCAATACTGAGAACGGCATGCGGCTCAGCTTCAATGAGGGGCAACTGGTCATCGATGATCGTAACTACACGGTGGTCTGTCAAGATGCAGTAATCCGGTTGACTGCAGTAGAATTCAAGATCCTCTTTGCCCTCGCCGCAGTGCCACACAAAACCTTTACCCGCGAGGAACTGGTTGAAAAGGCGATGGGGTATAACTTCGACGGTTACGAACGGAACATTGACTCTCACATCAAGAACATCAGACATAAATTGGGAGACAGCCCAAAGACACCGACATTTCTCATCACGGTGTATGGACTCGGTTACCGGTTTGGTGGCGTACGGGATGTTTAAAAAGTTTCTATTCATATTGATTCTAATGGCTGCCTTCGGTACTACTTCAGCGCTCCTTCTAAGGGAGCTGGTTGTGCGCGACTTCAGCCGCCTAACCGAAGCTGAACAGGAAGATCGAGCCTCCTGGGTTGTTGCCGACCTGGAATCTACCTTTGCCAAACAAAAGTCCTGGAATCGTGAGATGGCTGTCGAAGACGCGGTCTGGGCGCTTCAACTCGGACTTGAGACCAGGGTGCGGGATCGTGATGGCAAGGTCGTTATGGAAACAACTGAAGCACTGGCTTCCCTGTCCCCGGAAAAACGATCCCATCTTAGGGCCAGTTCAGGTGCCGGCCAAGACTTTGGAAAGGATGATTTCCATGCTTATCCTTTGTTTCTGCATGGAGCTTTCTTTGA
>JAJZQA010000167.1 GCA_021810985.1 Deltaproteobacteria bacterium | reverse complement strand
GGAGTTCCACTCCCCCCCTGTAACTGACATCCCATTTATCGTTATTAACATCTCTGAAATCAAATTTCCACAAGTTCCCTCGCAGGTCGCCAGCGTAGACAAAGTCCGTGAAACCGTCGGCATTGATATCCACTGCGGCTGGCGAGGAAAGCCCGTTATTATAAGAAGAAGAGTTTGTCGAATTATCAACGGTAATCTCTGTAACAATCTCACCGTCGCTGAGATCAACCACAAGCAAGGACGCGGCTTTTCCGCTTGTCGTTCCTTCATAGCCATTCGGAAGCAAAGCGACCCATCTAAATTCATTCGTTTGTGAACTATCCTTTAATTTGACGATCAAAGGCGCGCCAAAGGAGAAGCCAAGACCGTTTGAAGCGGGGCTGGCCGGGGTGACCTCCCAGAGCGGAACGGGATTTGCCGGGTCCGTCACATCAAGCGCAAAATACCCCTTTCCGCCTTCCCGTAACCCGCAAACCAGGACGGTTCTCCAGGAAGGCGAAGTCTCAGCCACACCACTTGAGTTTTTTGCATAGATGAAAGCATCCACAATGGTCGGTGTTCCACTTACGTAATTTTGATGATCATAAGGATCCTCACGCAACAGCTTCAACTTTGGTAACAACATATTCGGGATGAAGGCCCATTGCTCCTGACCGGTAGCTGAATTGAACGCATGGAGCATCCCGTCGTTGGCACCCACCATAATCAGTGGCGTCCTCCCTGCCCAGGTAGTTTTGAAGGTTTTGTAATTGTTATCACCCTGAAAACCGTTGGGGGGGCCGAGGATAACCGGTGCAGAGTAGGTCATATCGCCAAGCTTGCTTACCCTCTGCCGGTAACCGCTCGGCGTAGAATCCCCGCGAATATAACTGATCATATCCGTAGCAGTCGCAGGCGAAAAGTTGTTAAAAACGCCCCCTGTCAAGGTAAGGTTCTCTATCGTGGAAGAATTAGCTGCCGTGAAATCATATCTTTTGTAATTTTGCAGTGATTCCTTGCCCGCGGTATAAATGACCCGATCGGTTCGGGCTTCCAGCAAAGCGCCCGCCTCCCAAAGCGGCGTGTTTGGAAAGCCGATCACCGCTCCATCCACAGGGCTCAGCCCGTATGCTTCCAGAAAACCTACCCAGGTGCCGGAGTTGAATTTTGTTCGGTAAAGTTTGGTATCTGAAGTGAGAAACGCGGTGTTAACCGCAACCGAACTGGCGGAGGCCATGCGAGAAGTAATGGTCGTGAGGGTAGCGTTAAGCGAACTCGTTAGTTCAGCAGTATTGCTGGCGCCGAAAGACTCTCCGCCCCCATTACTTGCCATCATGTTCAGGAGAAGATCCGGATCATCTGCGTCATCTTGTCCAAAGGCAAGACCGACAACAAAAGTATCGATTGTAGAATCGGCCCAACCGGATCGAGCAGGTTCTTCATGCATCCTTTTTGTAACGATGTGTGCCTTTGAACGTGCATAATATTTTTTCATGGGATCAGGATCAGCGGAATAGGCCGAATTGTACCAGAAATCACTATCTAAAGACGAAGCACCTATCGCGTCACTTCCCCCAGAGTTAGTATAATATTGGTATTCTGAACCGAATCCTGGGAAATTGGGGATATATGGGTATCCATCAGTTATTGCTATGACAAAGTTTCTCTGACAAGAACTCGTAATAGGACCGTTTGTTGTATCTCTAAAGTAATTCCAAAGCGCAAGTAGACTATTTCCAAGAGGCGTGTTCATGGAAGGTTTAATGTTCTCGACCTGAGACAATAAAGCGGTAACATCCGTGGTATTATCACTGCATCTACCAAGGATAGTTGGGCTAGAAGCATTTGAATTATAGGTATATGTAAACACACCCCAACGGTAGGGATAACTATCTGTACTGCTATTGTAGCTACTTGATATCATTGATATCACTGCATCTTTTGCCGCCCTTATTCTTGTTTTCTGATAGCTGACATTGGTTGTTACATCGGTAATGTCCTGGGCAGAGGCCGAAAAAAACAACCAGTTAAGGTATGCGCCATTGTAACGTGTCTCCTGATCATTACTATCACTCGACAGCGGGAGCTGGATAGTCTTTGCGTTTAAGGTAAAGTTGCGGGAACCGTCCCCAATGAAGTCATTACTTGAATTAAGTTCATGAAGATAATATTTATGATATGTTGGCGTTCCCCAATTATTACCATATAACAGCTGATAATCCGCGCTATCCTTAAAAATCGCATTACTCGAATAACTGGTCGGGAAGTTAGGATGAAACATCATGTTCAACATACTGCCCGAATCATCCAGGAGAATCGCAATATTCGGTTTGTCGCTTGTGGTCAGGAAGAGTGGCGTCTGCGAGACAAGCGAAAACGCCATGGTAGACAGAACGGCCACCAGGATAATTGCCAGGAAAAGTGTGCAGCACTTCCTGAATGTTGTATCGTTCTTACTCATATCCGCTTCCTCCTAGTATTTTGCCGTCGTGACAATCTGCACCTGCCGGATAACCCCGCCAGAGGATCTTCCCTCGGCGGTTATGCGGTAGTAATGGACCTTGGAACCGGCAGTGTTCGTGGTCCCGGTCTTGGCACTCTCTCCTCCGGGATCCGCCGACGCCGCATCCTTCAGATGCTGGACATAATAGCGGTAACTGCCGTTACCGGTACTCACCGAATTTGACCATGACGTTGCCGGCACCGCCGAGGTGGTGGAATCGGAGAACCAGGCCGGCATATTCAGGCTGTTTTCAGGAGCGACGGCAAGACCGCCGAGCCAGGACAAACCCTGGCGGACGCCTGTTTCCGCCGCATAAAACGCCACTTGTGATTCCTGGTAGTTTCTACTGAACGTCATCTCAAAAAGTGTGGATTTAAACAGAATAGCGACAAGAACGGAGAGTATCAGCAAAAAACCCACCGCAATAATCAGAGCCGAACCAGTTTGATTTTTTGATCGGATAAGCATATTGTCACTTCCTTAAAGACATATTACGTAATGAGATAATTGAACTCAGTACGAGCCTTCGATACCCACCACCACTGTAGGCAAGGCCATTTCCGTTGTTACCTGTCATCTGAAAACTTGTTGAGGCGGTGAATTTGTTATCAGGCTTTTCCGTTCTGGCAATGATGCTGACGCGAACCGTGCGGAGGTTTTCGATGTCATAGGTGGCATCAACGTCACTCGGCGCATCGCGCCAGGTTCCGTCCTTGAACTGATACTTCAGTTGCAGGTCTTCAATTCCGACGGCAACGATCCTGCTGGTTATTGTCTCTGAAGGGGCACTCTGGCGCTGTTCCACGAGATTTTTGTTGGTGTCGACATAATAGCGGCACCAGGCAAAGTTGTTCGAGCCAAGATTGAGAACTATGCTGCCAACAGGGTATCCGGCTGAAGCAAAGGGGGGACTTTTAGGGAAGTGATTTGCCCCTCCGGGAGGATTGTAGGGGCTTAAACCGCTGTTGTGGATAACGGAATCCCCTGCAGCGGCATGTGTGTCAGGATTAGTTACCTGCAGTAAGCTTCCCGGTTTGGTAGGGTCATTCGGATCAAAGATTAGATAAAAATCACCCATACTAAAACCATCAGAAGACGTTACCGGCGTATTCGACGATGTATCCGGATGGTCGGCTCGCAAGGTGACGTCGGATTCAACATCCAAAGGACCTTCATAATACCTGAAGGAGATACTATCAGTTTTATCTGCGTTATTAAATGACGGGTCAACCACGTTATCGGTGCAACTGACCATAGTCCAGGTAGTCGCCGCTCCGGAGTCATAGACGTTGAATTTCAACGTCCCCATATTGGTGAACCCATACCCAATTTTCTTCAAATTCTTTTCAAGGTTCATCATTGCCAATCGTGCCTGCTGCTGCATCGATATGGTTGCCTGGCGTACGCCATACTCTTTCTGCCCTGAATCAAAGGTACTATACAACCCGGCGGAGATGACACCCAAAATGACGATAACGACCAAGATTTCAATAAGGGAATACCCGCGAGAGTCAAAATGCATATCTTTATTCATCATGAGGCTCCTAATAGCTCTTACTTTTCATCACGGTATAAAGCCTGGTCTTGGTTCTGCCATGCTCATTCCAGCTGATTTTCACGGTAATCGTCTTCAGATCGGCCGCCGCATTTTGTTCGATTTTCGTCTGCCGTGTAAACCCGGACGCCATCGGGTTAGCAGTGGTGTAGTCGACAAAATTCGCACTGACCACCAAATCGTCATAGCTTAATGAGGTAAGTCTTTCCATCATGTCCTGATTCAGGTTTGCCGCTGTTGTCATGTTCCGGGAAAATGACCCGGACTGGGCAGAACTCCACAACACCGTGATTACGGCCAGAAAACCCACCATCAAAAGAAACATCGCAATCATCATTTCAATTAATGAAAAACCGTTTTGATCAGCTATTTTGGACATAACGACCTTTCCCCATTGAACTAGCAGCCCGTCCCGCAACTCGACTAATGTAAACAACAAGCTTTCAAATGCTTGTGACAAAACTTATATAATCCGTCAATTGTTGCTGCAGATATTATTTAGAATCAAGGAATCCGCGTAACGCCGATACATCCCTTGCTCCCGAAACAAGACGTCCATCGGGAAAAATCATTGCCGGAGTCCCGTCTATACCCAAAGACTCACCAACTTTCAGCGTCTCATCAACCGGTTCTTTCGGATCATTACTGCCCGGCTCCGGAAGTTTTTCCTTCGCGAAGGCCTTTTCCAGCATCTCCAGAGAACGGGCCCCGAGGATCACCCTTGCCTTGTCGTAGGCATCCGGATGCATCTTGAGAGGGAACATTTTAATGTAAATGGCAAGGTCAGGCTCCAGGACAACCAGCTTTTTCAACTCCCCATGCAGTCGAACGCAAAAGGGGCAGACCGGGTCCGTAAAAACAATCAGGCGTTTCTTCCCGTCCGGATTGCCCATGACAATCGAATTTGTCAGGGGAATTTTTGCCAGCTCATCCTTGGAGATAACCTTCGGCAATTCCACCGGAGGAGGTGTAAGGGAAGTTTTTGTCGTTGTGTCAAATATCGGACCGGGAACAAGCAACTTCTTGCCGAAATCCAGGTAGGCTACAGCCTGACGATTACCCTGGTGGACTGTCACTTCATACAGGCCTTTTACCGGGGACATCTTTACCGACGTTACCTTGCCGAGACCTTTGAAAATTGTTCCGGCTTCCTCTTTTGTCAGCGAGTGGCACGAAGCACAATTATGAATCAGCGCCGTATCCGGAGAAGGGGCAACAGATTTCTGCCTGGATTTTTTTGCCGGGCTCGCCGATATTGCATTGGTTGCCCCGGCTGCTAAAAGAATTAGAATAGTCACAACAGACAAATACTGTTTCACAGAACCCCCACATTAACCAAGTTTATAATTAGCATCTGCCTACACAAGCAAGCAACATACCAAACATCCAAGCACTCTTAAAACTCATTCATCTATTTGATTTTACGAAACTATTAATCGCCAAACCAAAACCCCGCAATTGACTACTACGCAATAATTGCAGAGAAAATCAACCAATCGTGACCAATCCCTGCATATTTTGCGATAAAATGACTTTATCGCCCGATTCACTACATCACCACCCACTCTGAACCATCCCAGCGACGCAAGGTATAGCCAAAATCCGTCGAATTCATCGTCAGTGCCATAGCGCCACCATGGACTGAACGTATATATACCGTTCCCGCGTTGCCGGTCAGATCGGGATTACAGATCAAGGTATTGTTGTTCGGGAAGGAAATACCGTCGTCAGACGATTTGTAACCGGGAATCTGACCATAACTGCCGTAACCAAAAGTCAGTCCCCCGCCTTTATCTTTCAATCTCACAGTTCTAACTACCTCATCGTCCGCGGTATTCCACTCGCCATCGCTCCCCCGGCCGGACAGGAGAGAAAAGCTTCCCAAGTCGGGATCAAAGCTTATGGCATAGTACTTTTCACTAAGGGCGCACTGCTTTGCCTCCCTGACCATGCCGGCAACCTCCCACATCACCGCCTTGAGGCAAA
>JAJZQA010000166.1 GCA_021810985.1 Deltaproteobacteria bacterium | reverse complement strand
ATAACGGTGATCGGCGGTGGCTACCCAGGCGGACCAGCCAGCGATAATGCCGAAGCATCCCGCCAGGGCGCAGGCCGCTAACCATGATTGGCGAGTCATCTTGCCCACCTCACGGCCCGGCGTTTCATCCAAACGCGGAATTTCATCCATTCCCACTCCTCTTTAACGACCTCTTTAAACCGGCGCAAAATTCTTCTGATCATGGCTTTTTCTCCTTTCCAGGGGTTGGCATCGGCATTCCGGCCGCCTTGCAGAGAGCGAAGACGACGATGGCGGCGACGGTGAACAGGATCGCGAGTATGATCTTCATGTTGGCTTCCTTTCACACTGTTGGCAGGCCCGGTACATGCGGGCGTAATAGCTGTCTGTCACAGGAGAGCGTTTCTTGTGGCCGGAACATTCGGCCAGGGTGATCTCGCCCAGCTCGGGGCAGGATACGGTTTCACCACCAAGTACCTCGCGAATGCGGCGTATGATCGGCTCAGGGTTGGGATACGTACCTTTGCGGTACTGCGACAAATGGCTTTCAGACACCCCGAGCAAACGGGCGACCTTGACCGCTCCTCCCTTCCCCCGCTCGTCGTTGCGTTCGGCGATAGCTTGTTCCAGGATCGCCTTCAGGTCGGCAGTAGTCATTCAGCGCCCCCTTCGATCCGCGCCCAGACCACCTTTTTCAGATTGGGGTCATAGACCTGTTTGGTACGTTGGATCTGGGGCGGATGCGGTCCGGTCCACATGGCGGGAATCAGCATGTATCCGGCTGCCGGTCTGTCCGACAGGTACCCGGCTTTGCATAAAGCCTGGCAATAGGTTTTGGCCTCGGACTCGGCCACGGTATGGGTGTCTGTAGTGGCATTGAATGCCAGATCGCGGGGAGTGAAAACCTTTAGCACCTGCATGGCGTTCCACATCTGCTGCCGCCCCTGGCCCATGGTGACAGGGGTTCCGTCCTTGCGGACACGCGGCGCATCATTGCCGGTGTCGTTGATCAAAACGAAGTTCGCGGCTGAAAAGTTGCGGAAACTTCCGGAGCGCTTCAGATACCCGGCGTTCATGAGCCCGGTCAGGTAGTCACGTACGGTGCTTTCTTCAAGCCGTACTGACTTGGCGATATCGCTAACACTAAATGGACTGTTGCAAGTGCGGATTTCATCCCACACGGCCTGACGGCACTCGCTGGGCTGCTGCTGATCTACCGGTTTGCGGCTCATTTCCGCCCCCCTCTCGCCGGGGCCTTGCCGGTGTAAAGCGGCTGATTGCCCCAGGCTGCCAGGTCGATGCTGTCGCGCCCCATGCGCAGGCTCATTTCCTCAACCAGTTCCAGGTTGACGCAGATGCGGCGGGCGGAGCCCTCGGATTTGACGTGAATGTGTTCCAGCAGATCCTCAGATACGGTCACCTTGCGGCAGTAGAAGTCGGCCAGTAGCTTGGCATCGTCCATGTCCAGGGGTTGCACCGGCGTCTGGTCGAGGACTCGGCTGTGGACCCTTTCCCAGCGCATGAGTTTGGTGGGGAAGGTCTCCTCGCCGATCAGGAACACCGGGTGCTGACCGGCGCCGTCATGGATGTCGCGAATGATTTCCACGGCGTTTTTGTCGACAAGGTGATCCATTTCATCCACGATCAGCGGCCGGCCTGATTTCATGAGTTCGGTGCAGATCTGGTCGAGCATATCGGGCATGGTTTTGCCCGGCGTGATGTTCATGCGACGGAGGATTTCCACCAGGACGGTCTTGCGGTTCCAGACGCTTCTGCATTCGATGCGGATGGCTTTGTAGCGGTTCATCAGGTAGATGGCTGCCGATGATTTGCCGAGGCCAGCGCGGCCGTATAGCACGCCGATTTTGGGCTGATGACTTGAGGCGTTGATCAGCCGCTCCATGCAGGTAGCGGCCAGGATGACATTGTTGAGGGCTGCTACTGCCCCCTTGACGGTTGGTGCGGGTTGTGACATTATGAAGCCTCCTTGTAGTTTATTGAAAAGGTCGGGGGTCGCGAGTTCCCGGCCTTTTCTATTTCACGGCCTTGGCCGATTCTTCTTCCAATCCCTTGAATACCCGGTATTCGTTGCTCTGCTCGTAGATCATCAGCGCCTTGTACTCCTCTTCAGATATGCTCCCGCCATCGGTCAGCACACCCCGCAAGCCTTGCATGCGCTTGAATTTGCTGCGGGCGGACTCGGTTTCCAGGCTGCGCACGTTGGTGGTTTGTTTGGCCTCGAACTCGGCCTTTAATCGCTCTTTCATGGCCTGTTGATCGGGGGTTAAAGCCGGAGTTACGGGCTTGGCCGTGCCAGCCAGGGCGCTGGCTGCCAGGCTGGCGGCGGCCAGTCCGGGGGTAGTGTGCTCGATGGTCGGGCGCGGGAAGTAGATTACGTTCCCCTGGGCCTCGGCCGCCTCTTTCTCACGGTAGGTCATCACTGCGTCGACCACGTCGATCCCTTTCAGGGCCTTCCTGGTTTCACGGGTTAGGCGGGCGAGCTCTTTCTTGTGGGCGTTGTGGATGTGGCGTGTCGCAGTGGCGACCTCGGCCATGGAGATGCCAGTACGCTCGGGGTCTTCGGCGATACAGAGAAATTCCCAGACGTCGTCGCTGTTCATGGTGTGGACAATGATCCGCCCGAGGTCTGCTGGGTCCTGGAAGGCCCGTACCTGTTCGCCGACATGCCGGCCCAGATCCTGATGGATGTAGCGGCCGCCATTAACCCGGAGGCCCTTCTTGCCGATGATCGGCAGCCGGCCACCCTTGCGCACCGCTTCAGCGAGCAGGATGTCGAGCGACCGTTCATCGGTAATGGTATGGATGGGGTGCGGCCATTCGGCCAGGGCCTGGCTGGGTGTCTTGCCCAGATCGGAGTGGATCACGTTCATCCTGGCGGCGGTCCAGCGATCACAGAAGGCTTGCAAATCCGCGCTGGTCATGCTGATTTCTATGGTTTCTCCGGACGTCATGAGGCGTTGGGCAAAGCTCTTGCGGGCTTCAATGGCCTTGCGCTCGGCCACGTTGTGGCCGCAGTAGCCGGGCATTAACTCGATCAGGTCATGACTGAGGGTATGGAAGCCCCTCTCGACATGCGGCTTTTCGTCGCCGGAAAAGGGGTTGCAGATGTGCTGCTCGATCTCCAGGTCGGAGAGGACGCGCGGAAAGTGGTCGCCGGTGTAGGCCGAACCCTGGTCGGTTTTGATCGTGCCCTGGTACGGTACGCCCCAGTCCAGCAGGCAGCGCCGCACGGCATGGGCGTTGTCGCGAGCCTTTTCTGTTTTGGTGACAAAGTATTTGTGGCGGCGGATGCCGACGTCGCAAACGCCGATGATCTTGTAGCGCCCGTCGGTCAGCAGCAGGTCGGCCGGGGTGGCATCGATCTCCCAGAGTTGGTTCGGTCCGGTGATGCCTTCGGAGCGTGAGCCAAAAGCGGGCTGAAAGCGGTTCTTAAAATCGTCCGGATTGGTGGCCAGGGCAAACTGGTGCATGTTTCTGGCCTTCCACTTGTCCATGTAGCGCTTGACGGACTTGTCGCTGACACGCGGTGCCTCGGGGAGCAACCCCCGCAAGGCTTCGTTGGCTTTTTTCTCGGTGATGTGAGGATACTGGAGGATCAAGGCGGCGATGGTCTCGCCCATAGGGGCTTTCTCGGTGCCGTCCGGTAGGGTGGTCCTGTTCCATGTTTCGATCTTGCTCTGATCCTTTCGGTTGCCGTAACAATCCACCAGCCCCATGGCGCCCAGGTCGTGTTCTTCCTTGATCCAGTTGCGCAGCGTGCCGGCATGCAGATGGCGGATCTCGGAGCGCAACCAGGGCGCGACGTCGATCCGGCCAAGGTTGTATTCATGGGCGAAGCTGTTCTGTCCGGCATGCTTGGCCAGGCGGTGGCTGGTGATGTAATGGTTACAGGAGGTGATGATGGCGAGCTTGGCCTTGGCGGTCTGTTTTTTCCAATCCGGCAGGCGGTTGAAGGTAGCTAGGCTCTCGGCGCGGGCCTCTTGCCGCTGGCGCTCTCTTTCCTCTGCGGATAGCTGGACTTGGCCGGCGTAGGCAGTGGCAGCCTGGGCGGTCGGCGAATCGTAGCCGACGCGGGTGTTGATGGTGGCCAGGGCCTGACGGGTCTCGGCGGGGAGGGATGCGAGGGTATAACCACGGGGACCGCCCCTGCCGGGTAACTTCACAAAGTCCCATGCCTCGCGGGTGGCCATGTGTTGTATCGCCCGGACTTTCGATTCCAGGGAATCAGTTTTTGACTTCGGCATGCCCGGCAGGTCGACCAGTTCTTCAGCGGTGTAGTGGGCCTTCATTTCAGCCCCCGCTTGGCAAGGATTTCGGCCATCCTGGCCTTGATGACGCGCTCTTGCTCCTGAAGGCGGACCATCTCGACCAGGTCTCGATCCTCGGGGTAGAGTACATCGCCTCCCAAGGGCTCCATGCCGTATTTGAAGGGCTCCAGGTTATTGCCGACGATGCTGCAGATGGCCACCACTTGAACAAAGGACGGTTGGTAGGCGGGGTCGGAACTGAGGATCTTGTCGAGGGAGTCCTTTGATATTTCCTTGAGAGTGGCCTTACTGATCTGGGCGGCGACCAGGTAGCGGTCATAGCCTTTCAGCATGCGGGAAAGCAGCTGTTTCAGTCCCAACACAATATCAAGTGACCCTTCTGCAGGTCCGGTATCAAATAACGCCTGCTGTTTTGATATGCTGCTGTCAACCGATGCTTTCCTATTTGCCATGACGACCCTCGCTTTTAGTGATACGATTCCAGTCAAATTTGTGATATAAGTGTCAGGCTGCGCGACGTTCCGGCCATAGCCGTTCAGATTTGATTCCAAGTTCGTCTGAAATGGCCACCATCAGTCTATGGGACGGCTTCAGTATTGACTTCCTGACCGCTTGGCGAGATATGCCGAGCTTTCTGCCAATGTGAGCAAAGGAAGATCCACGTAGCTCTAATTGGTATTTGATCCAGACCCGAAACTCGTCGGGTTTTTTTGGGATTCGTTTGGTTGTCATGGGAACCATAATTACATTCACAAATTAACTATGTCAATTGAAAAATTAAATTTCGGAGTTTAGAAGTGGCCAGTATTTAACTCCAAAGTTAATTTACTAAGTTAATTCGGTAGTTACAAACTTCGAAATAAGTCTCAGATTTTCGCAGTTCATTTCGGAGTTAAGTTTTGAACTGCGAAAAAATACCTTTATGGTCCTCTTATGAATTTTGATGACGCCTGGGAACGGGTAAAACAAATAACCGGCTGGAAAAAGTACGGTGAGTTGGCCGAATTTATCGGCACTACCTCACAATCGTTATCTGGCGTGAAGGGGCGAGGCGCTTTCCCATTAGAGTGGGCCTTTAAAATTGCGCGGGCTTATAGATCTACTACCGATTGGATTGTAACCGGAGAAGGGGAAGCAAAGCGGGGAGAGCCTGTTTATCCGCATGCTGAAGGGATAAAGACTGCTGATACAGCTGGCGAGCCAGGTGAAGGCTTTGTGCAGATACCGCGATATGAAGTAGTGGCCTCTGCAGGTGGCGGAGCGGTGATTCATAGCGAGCAAATTGTGGATCACTTGTCATTTAAAGCGGATTGGGTCCGTAATGCCTTGGGAGTACCAGTTAAAGATTTGGCCCTTATTAATGTCCTGGGTGACAGCATGGAACCGACGCTGTCCGATGGAGATTTGATACTGATTGATATGAGCACCAGACGGGTAAAAGATAACGCGGTGTATGTGTTACAACTGAACGGGACGTTACTGGTAAAGCGTATCCAGCGCAAGCTGGACGGCAGCGTGATTGTGCGGAGTGACAACACTATTTATGAGCCAGAAACGGTTAACAGTGAAATGCTGGATTCACTAAATATAATTGGCCGTGTTGTATGGTGCGGAAGGAGGATGTAATGAATAGGATGGCGTTCTTCTTGGTTTTTCTATTAGTTAGTGTTCAGGTAACTTATGGCGCAGGATTAGGGGATACAGTAAAGGACGTTGTGGCGCAGTATGGGAAGAAGGTTTCTGTTGATGACACATATCGTATATTCAGTAAACCGCCACGCGTG
>JAJZQA010000165.1 GCA_021810985.1 Deltaproteobacteria bacterium | reverse complement strand
GGACTTGTTTCCTTCAGAGGGAAAGGTCCCTTTGTGCTGAATGCGGAACAACCTGCCAGTCCAAGCAAGGGAATAACAAGTAACAATCTTTTCATTGATCCTCCGAAAGACAGGATAAACCTCGGAAAGAGGTACTGCGTCACATGGTTAGCTGTGCGGCCCGATAGTAGCAGATTCTCGATTGAAAGGCCCGAAAAAAAGGGCCATGGCAGAGAATCTTCCAGCGCCCGCCTCATCTCAATAAGCGCAGCCGAGAAGATAAATGGAAAAGGGCGGATAACCGTTTACCGGCTATGCCGCCCGTTCCGGGACGGATCGTCATGTCAGAACATTCCAAGCTTTTATGGAGCGGCAATCTCCTCTTTTTTTGTCTTGAGCTTCTTAACCAGTTCAGCATAGCCTTGATTAAGAATGATCTTATTGAATTGGTTTCGATAGTTGGAAACCAGGCTAACCCCTTCAATAACCACATCGTAAACCATCCAGCGTCCACCATCCTTCAGGAGCCGATAATCAAGGGTGTATTCATCCCGTTTGGCGGTGACGACCCTGGACTTGACCTCGGCATAGTCGCCATCCACGATTTCCTTGTCGTAGAGGATTTTTTCATCCTGATACGATTCAATCTTATTGGCATAGGAGTTTTCCAGAAGTGTGGCAAAGAGCCCGACAAATTCCTTCTGCTCCGCACTGCTTCTCTTTTTCCAGTGCACACCCAGCGAACGCTTCGCCATTTCCCCATAGTCGAAAATCCGGCCGATCGTACTTTTCAGCACAGCTCGCCTCTTCGCTTCATTCTGGGGTTTCTTTAGGTTGGCGTCAGAAACAATCGATACAACCTGGTCAACAGTTTGCTTCACGTCACCGGTAACCGAGGCCCAGGCGGAAGCAGCGGCGAAAACGACCGCAAAAATCACCATCATCCCGATAGAAAGATTGTGTTTCATAGTCTGGTATCTCCCTTGCTGTATTACTTTACCAGCGGGGCTTCCCCCACCGCGTAGTCCAGGTTTGCCAAGGACATTTTATAATTGTAGATAGAGCGGAAATAATCTGATCGCATCGTGGCATAACTCTGCAAAGAGTCGAAGATCTCTTTTGCCGGGCCAATGCCGATATCAAAATTCGCGCTTGCGGCAACGGCCCACTTCTTGGCGTTGCTGTAGGCATCCCGGTTTGCGGCAATACTCTTTTCCGCCTCCTGGCGCTCCAGATAAGCCTTGCGAATCTGGAGGGGGATATTCGCATTTGCGTAGTCATTGGTGCTGATCAGGCGATTGTACTGGGCCTGTTCCTGGGCAACCTTGGCCGAAGTAATGCCGAAATCGATTTTCCACTTGAGCCCCAAGGCAATTCCGGCCCAGAGATGATTGAATTCGTCCGGTACCCAGGGATTGGTTACCCGGTCACGGCCAGGGGAATAGGCGCCGGAGAGATACCCACCGAGGAACAGATCGGGGTAATAATCTGCCTTGGCCGCCTTCACCAGAGCTGCGCGGGCCTGCAGACCCTCTTTCAGTTGTTTGTATTCGGGCCGCTTGAGCTTTGCCGCTTCAAGATAGGAGGAAAGATCCGCCCCCGTCATATTTTCATCAGGGGTAAGACGTGGCGTGGCGATATCGAAAACCGCATCAGCCGGCAGTCCCATCTGGGCGCGAAGGGCCTCAAGAGCGAGAGATTCCCCCTTTTGGGCTTCTTCGGTATATTTGCGAACCGTGCCGGAAAAGGCATCCAGCTTGTAAATATCGAGTGCATCGACATTGTCCGAGCCTTTATCGAGAAGCGTCCGCGCCTTTTCCCGTGCTTTACCCAGCAATTCCCCCACCTCAGTAACAAGCGCCTTGAGTTCCCGTGCCAGCAGGAGGCCATAGTAGTACTCCTTGACTTTGAGGGTAATCTCGTTTGCTTTCTGCGCTTTTTTCGCCCGGTCCACTTCAATGCCATGGGTAGCAGCGCTCATCCGTTCGCTGATCTTGCCGAAGGTATAGAGCGGTTGGACGAGCGTTGCATCACCCCGGGCAAAGATTGTGACGCCATGAAGATGATCGATGCGGTCCGAAGAGGTGACCTGGTTCCCGCGGGCCTTGGAAATCGGTCCCAAGAGCCCGAGAAACTCGATCTGCGGATAGCGGTGCGCCTTGGCCTCATTCAGCTTCGCCTCAGCCAGTTCGATGTCGGCACGGGATTCACCCAGTTCGGGAGAGGAAGTCAGCGCCCTGCGGATGCAGTCGTCGAGGCCAAGCACGAGCGTGCCCCGCGGAGCCTCAGCGGCACATAACGGCGAGGCAAGAAGCAGAAGCAACGTCAGTTGGCTGGCCATGGTTCGAAAACAGTATCTCATATGATTTCCCCCCTGTCAGTCCACGGAACCGTGGATATATTTGCTGATCAGACCCTCGAAATCGATGGAAGATTCGGTGTCCCGGATCCGCCCTCCGTTGCTCAACAATCTGTCGGAACCTCCCGGTTTCAGCTGGACAAATTTATCACCGATGATTCCCCGGGTGCGAACCGAGGCAATCACGTCGTCCTGCAATTCAATTCCGGAGTTGATGCGGAGAATGACCCTCGCCGAGTATCCGTCCTTCGGATCAAGGGCAATCCGGTCCACCCGCCCCACCTCAACTCCCGCGATCTCCACGGAAGCGCCCTGCCTGAGACCCGAGACTGAGTCGAAGTTTGCGGTCACGCCATAGGAGTCACCCCCGAACAGCTCCATCTTCCCCAGCTTCATGGAAAGATAGCCCAGACATATAATCCCCACCAACACGAATATTCCGACAGAAATTTCCAAAGTCGCCTTTTTCATGATTCACCCGTATCCGTAAATATTTCCACAAAACCCGGTTTCACAGAAACTGCAGGGGCCCTTCCAACTCTCCCTGAATGAACTGACGTACCGCCGGGTCCTCGGCAGCCCGGATTTCTTCGGGCGTACCGTGAAAAAGTATCTTTCCCCGGTAGAGCATCGCTACGTAATCACATACTTCGAAGATTGCCGGAACTTCGTGCGTGACAATTACCGCCGTAAAACCGAATTGGGCGTGGGTATCGAGGATCAACCGGTGCATGGCATTGCAGATGATCGGATCGAGCCCGGTGGTCGGTTCATCGAAAAGGATGATGGCCGGGTTCAAAAGCAGCGCCCTGGCCAACCCGACCCGCTTCTTCATCCCTCCGGAAATCTGGTCGGGATACTTGTCGTCTACACCACTCAGGCCAACGTGCTTCAAGGCCAGATGCACCCGGTCACCAATCTCATCGCGAGAAAGCCGGGTTTTTTCTTCCAGAGGAAAGGCAACATTTTCGAAGACCGTCATGGAGTCAAACAGGGCGGCATTCTGAAAGAGCACGCCGAATCTTTCGCGCACCCTGTTCATGTCTGCCCTGCCCATTGGCACGATATTCTCGCCATCCACCAGCACCTCGCCGCTATCCGGCTTCAGGAGACCGATCATATGTTTCAGTAAAACGCTCTTTCCCCCGCCGCTCGGCCCGATAATCGCGGTAATCTTGCCGTTCGGAACATGAAGGTCAAGATTGTCCAGTACCACTTGACTATTGAAGTTTTTGCTGACCTGTTTCAACGTTATCATTCATGCTCCAGAAAGATTTCAGGATCAAAGACCCTTAGAGAAGAATCGAGGTAAGGAAATAATCCCAGACCAGAATCAGGACCGACGACATAACCACCGCCGCCGTTGTCGAGCGGGAGACTCCCTCGGCGCCGCGCGTCGTATAGTACCCTTTATAGCAGCAGACCCAGGAAATGATAAGGCCGAAGGACAGGGACTTCATCATGCCCGAATAGACGTCCTTCCACACGACGCTCTTCTCCATCTCGTGGAAATAGGCGCCAGGGTTGACACCCATGAGCTTCACCCCGACCAGATACCCGCCAGCGATACCAACTACATCAAAAATGGCACAGAGGAGCGGAACGGCAATCAGCGCTCCAAGAATCTTCGGCGAGACAAGATACTTGAACGGTTCCAAGGCCATGGTCTCCAAGGCATCGATCTGTTCGGTAATGCGCATAATACCGATTTCAGCGGTAATGGCGCTTCCGGCCCGGCCGGTAACCATGAGTGCCGTCAACACGGGACCCAGTTCTCGGATCAAAGAGAGCGCGACAACCGAGCCGAGCATGCCTTCAGACCCGAATTTCGTCAGGGTGTAGTAGCCCTGAAGCCCAAGGACCATGCCGGTAAAAGCCGCGGTAAGAAAAATAACAAAAATGGATCTGGCGCCGATAAAGTTGATTTGCTTCAGAATGTGGACCGGTTTGCCGGGGAAGCGGACAATCATATACAGGGCAGAGAGAATAAACAGCAACATGCGGCCCATTTCCCGCAAAAGGGATAGAACATATTCACCGAGATGTTGCACAGCAGTCAGCATAGGCACCCCTGCAGGAATGATCATGATTGAAAAGTATAGGGGAGCTTTGCCAAAAGTAAAGCCAACAGATTCAAGTATATTAATATTCAAGGGAAGGTGCCGGGAAGGCGAGAAATTTCCTCAGCTACACGTCTCCTCCGGCACGTCAGCGGGAGAGGCATTCCTCAAACAGAAGCAGGTATTCGGGTACGCTATGATTTTTTTCCCAAGTCGCGGATCTTACCGCCGGGAAGAACACGAAAGACATGGGAACGCCAAACAACACGGTTCCCAAGAAAGGAAAGAGCCCAGGTAAAAAAGGCCAGGATGTCGCGCAGCGGCAGGAGCCAAAGATAGCGAGGAAATATGTTGTCACGAACAAACATGCGGCTGAAGAGCAAGCCGCACCAGAGTCGCGATAATCCCAGAAGGGAGAAGGCTAGCCAACCGGAAGGGGAAAATCCGCTCAGAAAAAATGCCAGGAATGCCGCCGGCACAGGCTGGGTGATTCCGGAAGCCAGATAACCGGCGGGGCGGCTCGCACGCATGGTGCGCGCCCAGCGAAGTTGGCGGGAGAGGATCCCCCGCAGACTCTCGCACTTCATGACACTTTCGACGAAATACCCGGAAAGTTCGAGGCGATACCCGGCACGATGGACCATATTACCAAGCTGGTAATCATCTGCCAGGTAGTCAACCAGCGCGGGAAAACCGCCGATCTTTTCCAGCGCTTCACGGCGAACCGCCATGGAGGCGCCGAGGGCGAAGCTGAGTCCCTCCAGGTAGAGAGCCGCCATGACATTGGGAATCATCTCCGTGGTAAAACCCATGGCCTCAAGGGCGGTCGGCACATTCGGAATGCGCGGACTCCGGTAGAGAGAGGTAACCAGTCCCACGGCCGGGTCGTAAAAAGGGGCAGCGATCTCCTGCAGGTACCGGGGGCCGACCCTGATATCACTGTCGCAAACTATCAACAGGTCGTATTTCGCCTGGGAATAGGCATGTATCAGATTACAGACCTTATAGTTGGGCCCATAAATCCGGTCATCAACAACCAGCTCGATATCAATTCCAGGGTATGCCGCGATGAGCTGCTTGATTACCGGAATAACCGGATCTTCCGCCGAAGCAACGGCAAAGACAATTTGGTAGAGGGGATATTCCTGCAGACAGAAGGAAGAAAAGTTCTCGAAACTCTCCGCATCCACACCTTTAACCGGCTTGAGGATCGTCACCGGTGGCTGGTAGCCAGGGTCCCTTACTTTGCGAGAGAAAAATTTTTGGGCGCAAACCAGGGTAATCAACCCGTAGCAGAGGGCCGGGGCTATACACAAAAATGGAATAAAATCGTACCACATAACGTAACCTGTCACTCTTTCTCAACGGCGGGCAGCGGCAATCACTTACCCGCGGGGACTTTCCCCACAACGACAACATAGGGCGCCGAATCCGAGCGATTCAGCTGACGGCTCTTCCAGACGTTGAATTCCCGGGAAGCAAGTCCGCTCGCCCAGGCTTCGACACAGGCAGCCTCCTCATCGCCACCCTGATGGCCGGTATACATCGCCAGCACAACCATTCCTCCGGGCAGGAGGAGCCGCAGCGACTGATCAAGGGCCAAAAGGGTCGTTTCCGGGCGCGTCACCAGCCCGGACTTGTTGCCCGGCAAATACCCCAGATTGA
>JAJZQA010000164.1 GCA_021810985.1 Deltaproteobacteria bacterium | reverse complement strand
CCGGACAGGAGAGAAAAGCTTCCCAAGTCGGGATCAAAGCTTATGGCATAGTACTTTTCACTAAGGGCGCACTGCTTTGCCTCCCTGACCATGCCGGCAACCTCCCACATCACCGCCTTGAGGCAACAGGTACCGTAGAACGAAGCAAACAGCGGTGTTGCTATCGCACCAAGGATCATCAGAACAGTCAGTGTTATCAGTAGCTCGAGAAGAGTAAAGCCACGTCCGCATTTCGCAACCCCCCGGGTTTCGATAGACCGAACATCCTGTCGTGGAAGAGCACCCATAACACCTCCCGGCAAAGTGAGTATCCTCAAAAACAGTGGCAACAAAAAAGAGCCACGCAATAATTGCATAGCTCTTTTTTTATTACAAGATATTTATTAATTTTTGTTTATTTTTAATCCATCCCGTACTCCTTGATTTTGTACAGCAGTGCGCGATGACTTATCTCCAGAATCTTCGCCGCGTGGGTACGGTTCCCTCCGGTTTTAACAAGCGCCTTGCGGATATACTCTCTTTCAAGCATTTCGCCTGCGCGTTTAAGTGAAAATTCACCTGCTGGCAACAGTGAAATCGCGGGGAGACTCTCTCCCAAACGCAAATTTTCCGGCAGACATTCGGCCTCGAGGTAATCCCCTTCACACAAAACAAGAGCCCGCTCGACACAGTTTTCCAATTCCCGCACATTGCCAGGCCAGGGGTAGCCCATGAGGCGATCCAGAAAATCAGGGGAAAGACGGACAGTGCTTTTGCCCAGCAGGGCGGAATATTTCCGCAGGAAGTGCTGAACCAGGAACGGAATGTCCTCCACTCGTTCCCGCAGCGGTGGAACGCAAATAGAAAAGACGTTGAGACGGTAAAACAAATCTTCGCGAAACCGTCCCGACGCAACATCAGCTACCAAATCCCGTGAAGTAGCGGAAACGACCCGCACATCGATTTTTTTCGTCGCGGCCGCCCCCACCGGGCGAATTTCCCCTTCCTGGAGCACCCGCAGCAGCTTTACCTGGAGAAATGGCGGCATCTCACCGATCTCATCAAGGAGCAGGGTTCCTGAATCAGCCTGCTCAAAGAGGCCGGCCTTATCGGAAACGGCGTCGGTAAAGGCCCCCTTGACGTGACCGAAGAGCTCGCTCTCCAGAAGATTTTCGGGGATCGCCCCGCAATTTACGGCAACAAATGGCGCTTTCTGCCGGTTACTGTTGAAATGAATTGCCCGTGCGATCAATTCTTTCCCGGTTCCGGACTCACCGAGAATCAGCACCGTGGTCTTAAAATCGCAGACTTTCTTGACCAACGAGAAAATCTCCCGCATTCGTTCGGTTTTCCCGACAATGCTGGAAAAAGAATATTCCCGCGCCAGGTCCTCGCGCAGGCGCCGGTTCTCTTCCTTCAAGTTTTCACGCTCTTCCGCCTTCTTCAGGACCAGGAGGATCTCATCATTCTTGAACGGCTTCGAAATATAATCGTAGGCACCCAGTTTCATGCATTCGATGGCCGTATCCACCGTCCCGTAGGCCGACATCATCACGATCGTGCCGCGTATTCCGGAGGCAAGTGCTCGCCGCAGAAATTCCGGACCGTCGACAACCGGCATCCTGATATCACAAAGGATGAAATCATAGGCTGAAGCCTGGGAGGAACGCAAGGCCTCTTCACCATTGGCAACTCCATCGACAAGATAGCCTTGCTTGCCGAGCACGACCTGCAGCATATGCCGTAAATTTTCCTCGTCATCGACAACTAGTATCTTCTTTTTTTCCATCGGTTTTTTCATGGTAGATGAGTTGCCTCCCGATGCAAAGACGTGCATCTCGTACGAGGAATCCGGGTCAGATGATTTCCGGGACCGGCAACCACACAGTAAAGGTTGTACCTGATTCCCGAGAGCTTTCAACAGTAATTCGCCCGCCTAAAGAATCAACTATCCGCGCTGTTACGGCAAGCCCCAGGCCGGTGCCCCGGCCCGGTTCTTTCGTGGTAAAAAACGGGTCGAAGATTTTTTCAAGATTTTCCGGCTCAATCCCCATCCCCGTATCAGAAACGTCAACCCGCAGGTAATGCTGATTGTCCCGGGGGTGCAGCGAGGAGAAAAACGCTCCACGGAAATCATCCCTCCGGCGCCCTCTCACCATTTTTTCTTGCCGGGAAATTTCATCAGGGTGGTTTGCACCATCAACAGTTACACGAACAGCCAAATTCCCGCTCTCCGGCATGGCATCACGGGCATTGATGAATAAATTCGTAAAAACTTGCGACAATTCCTGGCGATCGGCTTTCAAGAGCGGAATAGGCTCCTCGGCCGAGAAAGAAAGCGTCGTGTTTTTAAAAACCCCGTGACTTTCAAGCATGTCGATGGTGCTCCGCAGCACCTCTCGCACATCCACGTCCTCCCAATCCCTGCGGGACGGGCGGGCATAATCCAGCAACCCGCGAATAATCCGGTCGATACGGCCAGCCTCTGCCTCAATCCTCGTAAGATAATCGGATTTTTCCGGATCGTCTCGCACCTCATCGCGCAAAATCCCCGCATAGCCGATGATCGCGGCAAGAGGCGTCCCAATTTCATGCGCCGTACCAGCGGCAAGCAGCCCGACCGAAGCCATCTTTTCGCTGCGGATCGTTTCCTGTCGAGCAATCTGGAGTTCGTCATTAATTCTCTCCAGGGACTGGATATGTTCGTCCACCTCGTCCTTCTTCTTGCGAAGGGCAACAAGCATCCCGTTAAAGGACTCCGCCAGTTCGGCAATTTCCTGATTCCCCGGAACCGGAACCTTACTGCTCAAATCACCGTCAGCTATTTTCCCGGTAACTGCCAGAAGTTGCCGAATGGGTAAAACAATACAGCGGGACAGAAGATACGAGCCGAATACCAGAAGGAGGAGAAAATCCAGGAAAAAATAGGACAGAAAAATGGTGCGGGTTCTGCTCAGACGTTCATATTCCGGAGCAAGTGACAGCGTAAGACGTGCCGCGCCGACCACCTTATCTCCACCGCGGATCGCAGCATAGCGTGATAGCAGGCGACCGGTTTCCGAAAGCGAAGCGGTTTCGGCTCCCGTGTCCAGAGTCTGCCGGAGCCGGGCATCGGCTTTTCTCGAATCAGCAACCCGGTAGAGTTCTTTGCCGTTTCGGTCCAGAACAAGAATTCCCTGGAAAAACCTTTCCGCTGCCAAGCGCGTGGCAAAGCGGTGCGCGGCAGGGTCAACGCCTGAAGAAAGATTTTCCGGCAGCAGGTGAAGAAAAGCGGAAAGGAGCAGTCGACCCTCTTCATTTTTCTGCGCCAGGAGGTCTTTTTCCGAGGTCTTGAACGAGATAAGACTGAGCAGCAGCCAGGTGAAAATCAACAGACAGGATAGGGAAGCCAGAATGGCAAAGGTCAGGCTGAACCTGAATTTCCGCATGATGTGTGCCTACCCCCCCGCGGCGCCTCCAAAAGAGAAATACCACTGAATCAGTTGCCTGCCGTAGAAAATAAAGAGTATCGCGCCGAATGCGAGGAACGGCCCAAAGGGAATCGGCAATTGCGAGTCTTTTTTCCGGACGGCCATCAGGGTCAAACCAACCACCGACCCGAAAAGCGAGCTGGTAAAAATGATAAACGGGATGGATTTCCAGCCCAAAAAGGCACCCATCATGGCAAGTAGCTTGATATCCCCCCCGCCCATCCCTTCTTTCTTGGTCAGCAACTGGTAGCCATAGGCCACGAGCAGCAGGCTGCCGCCACCAGCTATGATGCCGATGAGCGAATTCAGCCAACCAAGCCAGGGCAGAAAAAAGGAGGCGGCGAACCCGACAATTATCCCGGGCAAGCTGATACTGTCGGGGATAATCTGGTGCTCCAGGTCGATAAAAGTGATGACTACCAGCGCCATGCAAAATACATAGAGGATAAAGAAGGTGGGAGAGAGATGAAATTTCAGAAAAAGAAACAGAGTGAGAAGAGCACTCAGCATCTCCACGGCCGGATACTGCCAGGAAATACGCGTGCCGCAGCTACGGCAGCTGCCACGCAGCAGCAGATAGCTGAGAATGGGAATATTATCGAAGGCGCGGATTTTCGTGCCGCACTCGGGGCAATGGGAGGCGGGAAACACAATGGACTCGTCCCGGGGAATCCGGTAGATGCACACATTCAGGAAGGAGCCGACAACCGCACCGAAAAGAAACACAAATACACTCATAAGGGTCATGTTGGTCATCGGCTCTCCGTAACAAGTAAAATTCTGGTACAGCTCAGATCAATCGGCGAATTTTTTCCAGGTTTTCCAGCAGGACCTGCTTCTTATTGGAGAAATCATCCAGTTTTTCCCGCTCTTTGGCCACCACCGCGGCCGGAGCGCGGCCGATAAACTCCTGATTCTCCAGCTTCTTGCCAAGGAAGTCGATGTCCTTCTCCACCTTGCCGAGTTCCTTCAGCAGGCGTTTTTCCTCTTCCTCGACGTTTACCAGTCCTTTCAGAGGGATGACGATCTGTACGTCACCCGCCACTTGAACGGCCGCATCAGCCGGTCGCTCGGGAGACCGGCCCATGGCCAGGTCGGAAAGACGCGCGAGGCTCATGACATAGCCCTCATTGCGCTTCAGAATGTGCAGGCTCTCCTCGGAACCGCAGTCGAGAATGACCGCAATCTCACGGCTCGGCGGCACCTCCACCTCGCCCCTGATGTTGCGTATGCCGCGAATCACATCCATCACCAGTTCCATCTCCCGTGCGCCTTCCGTATACTGCCAGTCCGGGAGCGGACGGGGGTAGTCAGCCTGCATGATCGAAGATACCGGACGTTTTCCGGGAAGGCTTTGCCAGATCTCCTCGGTGATAAAAGGCATGAACGGGTGAAGCAGGCGCAACAGGTTTTCCAGAACCGTCCAGAGGACATAGCGTGCCGTGGTCTTGCGTGCGGCATCGCCTTTATAAAGGTCATCCTTAATCAGCTCGATATACCAGTCACAGAATTCGCTCCAGGTGAAACGATAGAGGGAGGAGGCCGCCTCGTTAAACCGATAGCCGGTCAGAGCCTCATCCACCTCGCGTGCCGCATCGTTCAGCCGGCAGAGAATCCAGCGGTCGGCATTGGAAAGCTCAAGTTCTTTCCAGTCAACCGCATCGGGGTCGAAGTCCTCCAGATTCATAAAGGCAAACCGCGACGCATTCCAGATCTTGTTGGCAAAGTTCCGATAACCGGCAATTCTTTCTTCCGCAAGCTTCACATCCCGTCCCTGAGCGGCAAAAGCGGCCAGGGTGAAACGGAAGGCATCGGCGCCATACTCGTCGATGATCACCAGGGGATCAATGACGTTCCCGCGTGATTTGCTCATTTTCTGACCCTGGGCATCACGTACCAAGGCATGAATATACACATCACGGAACGGCACCTCGCCCATGAAGTGAATGCCCATCATCATCATGCGGGCGACCCAGAAAAAGAGAATATCGAAACCGGTTATCAGGCACGAAGTTGGATAGAAGGCCGCCAACTCCTCGGTCCGCTCGGGCCAGCCCATGGTGGAAAACGGCCAGAGAGCCGAGGAAAACCAGGTATCGAGGACATCGGTTTCCTGGCGGATTTCATCGCTTCCGCAGTGGAAACAACAGGTCGGGTCAGATTTCGAAACGGTTATTTCCTTGCAGTGGTCACAATACCAGGCAGGGATGCGATGCCCCCACCAGATTTGCCGGGAAATGCACCAGTCCCGAATATTTTCCATCCATTCGTAATAGGTGTTTTCCCATTGGGTTGGTACGATGCGAGTCGTGCCGTTCCGCACTGCGGCAAGGGCTTTTTCCGCCAGAGGCGCAACCTGAACATACCACTGCAGTGACATATACGGTTCGACAACTGTCTTGCAGCGGTAACAGCCACCCACGGAAAGGGCATGGTCGGCGATCTTTTCCAGAAAGCCCTGCTCTTCCAACTCCGCAACAATTTTTTTCCGTGCGGCAAAGCGGTCAAGACCTTCGTACTGGTGCCCGGCGGCGTTGATGATCCCGGACTCGTCAAAGACGTTGATCCTGTCAAGATTGTGCCGCTTGCCAACCTCGAAATCATTGAAGTCGTGCGCCGGGGTAATTTTCACCACGCCGGTGCCGAAC
>JAJZQA010000163.1 GCA_021810985.1 Deltaproteobacteria bacterium | reverse complement strand
TCAATATATTGTGCGAGGTAATATAGCATAAATTGACACTTTTCTGAATCAAAAAGAGCTAGTTTTTCAACAACCTGCTAGACAAGAAAACCATTACGAACAAGGTCAACGCAAATTGAACCAGAACCAGCAGAAAACCTTCAAGTATCCGACCGGAGGATACCCAGTACAACGCCAACCAGCATACTCCGAATACGTAGGTGAGCAGAAGGTGTCCTATCGGCAACAAGTTGTCTTGATCTGACGAATTCATGTTTTCTCTTATGCACGCGAAAAGCGTGTAACGGGAACGGTCGCAAGAAGTACCGGAATTCCGCCTCCTCGTTTTGGTTCACCTCACGACATCTAATATTTGCCGTACCCGATGCATATACGTATGTTCTCGATTCACCAAGTCGTGAGCATTCCGTGCAACCCTGTTGCGAAGCTCATCGTTATGCAGTAGTGTATCCAGCAGTGGCGGCAAATCATCGATTCTGCTGTAATAAAAAATAGTCTCACCGTCCCTAAACGTCTTGTCCATCTCCGGGCATGGCGAGCAGACTTGCAGCCCCCCAGCGCACGGAATTTCAAAAAAACGCATATTGGCTGACGGATAGGTTGTGTCGTCGATGATGTTCAAATTTACTTTCGACCCGGAAATTGTGGCCGCAAACTCTTTTTCGTGAAGAGGCCGCCCCTGCCAGCTCTTCAGAATACGCGACTTTCCCCGGCAGCGCCGACCCCAGTCCGGGCCCCAGATTTTTACGTCCATGCCCGGGAATGCATCCAGAATCGTCCCTATCGCCGCTTCCCTCTCGGGACGCCATTGGCCGATGAACGCGACATCGGCGACATGGGCGCCTGAGACCGTATCGTGGCGCGAGACGTCACCGTGCATGCTGTTGTCGGCGGCAAGCGCTATCCACCTGACACATCCTGCTCCCAGCCGTTCGAATTGGGACACAGTGCTGTTGCCGTAGGTCGCGACCAGGTCATACAAGGGGAGTGCTGTTATCAGCGGCGCGCTCAGGTTAAGCAGGGAGTCGGGCCAGACGAATACCGTCTTCGAGTCCGTCATCGACCTGATCTGCGCGAGCGCACCGGCTTGCACCGAGTTCTGACCAAAGGCGACGAACAGATCGGGAACAAAACGCCGCGCCTCCAGCACCATTTCCCTGTTCGCCTTGCGAATCCATGGGTCCACCGGTACGAAGGTATTGAAAAAACGGCCAAAGCTGCCGATTCGGCAAAACCTTTTTACAGATGAGGCAATATCGAAGCAGAACACCTCGCACCCCAGTCCCTGAAACGCCGTACTGAAGGATACTTCCAGGGTGCCCTTGCCGAAATATCCCACGAGCATTACTCTGCATGTCGGTTGCTTCATAAGTCTTCCCGTCACCTGATCATGGACTGCCTTGACCTGCGCAAGAGAGAAATCCCTTCCAGAACCCCGTCGATGTCTCCATGTCGTATCCGTCCGAGAATTCGTCGCAAGTATTCCCTTATCAAAACTTTATTGTGTCGCTTCATTTCAAAAGAGAAGCGTTCCGGAGTGTTGGCGTAGAATCGTCTTATATTGTTTCGTTGCATCTGGCGGATAATCTCGATTCTTTGCCAGTTGAAATTACGCCAAGTTGAAGGGGAATTATCGAGCAGAATCAAAGGTTCCCGCACATATGCAACATCGTGGTTTATGCACATACGCGTCCACATATCAACATCACTATACGGACCGTATTTGGCATCAAAAGGCAGCAATTCTTCATATGCTGTCCGTCTTGCCATCACAGTGCCCCAGACATAACTTGAGAACCTGTGCAAGATGTGCTTCTCAAAAAATTCAATGCCTTTCATAAAAGGTGGAACCGGATGGAGATCAACACGATTTATGCAGCCCGTTTGTGGAATCGTCCCGACTCCTGAAAATACGAAACCGGCCGTTGTGTAAACATCCAAAGCGTGTTCCCATTTTTCAAGCAAAGTAGGATCAAACTCATCTGCATCGTGAAGATTTGCAATGTAAGTACCTCGCGCAAGGGATATCGCCAGGTTCAGATTTCCCGGCATGTTCAGGTTTTGCCGGTTGCGGTTATAGTGAAAGTTTCGAAAACTGCCTGACCATTGTCTCACAACATCCTTGGGATCATCAGGCGAACAATCGTCACTAACAATAACTTCATCAGGCGGTCGTGTCTGTTCCGACAATGATTTGAGAGTGCGAAAAAGGCCTTTTTCCCTGCTATAGGCAGTTATACATACACTAAGTTTTATATCGCCCGATACCATCGGTATCCTCGTATTTCAAGTTACAAACAGAAACTGCATATTTATGCTATTATAAGTATTCTGTACTGCTGGAGATGAAAGCTTACTATCGTAAACATAAATAAATAGACAGTGTGTTAGCGATTACGCACACATGATAAAATAAAAGGCTGCCTGGTCACCATCGTTCCGGGAATTCAGCAATGCCGCCTCTTTTTCAAATTCCGCAATCTGTTCCGGAGAAAAGATGGAATTCCCAGGAAATATTGCATAAGACCTCTCGCTTGCCAGGGCAATGCCTTTCAGATACTGTTCACTCGCCCAGAACTGGCTGGAGGTGGAGTCGTAGATGATCCTGGATGTCATGAATCCTGCTTTCTCAGCAAGTCGGCAAAGACCAGTTTCCGAAAAAATCACGAAATGGCGTGGTGCGTCCAGTTGGAACCAGTTCTGCCCGTAAGTCTTCCAGGCATGGGTTCCTGCCAAAGGCACAATGGTCAAAACTTTGCCGCCGGACTTCAGCAATCTTCTCATATGCCCGAAAGCCTCCCGGGGGGCATCCATATGTTCAAGGGAATGATGCAGCATGATGCAATCAAAGGCCCCCGTGGTCTCGGCCAATGTCTGTTTCAACACCTTCGCCCCGTTACGGAACAAGACCGGCGATGAAACAAAGGGATCGATGCCGACAGACGGGAATCCCGCATCCTGAAGATTGACGATCAGCGCCCCCGTTCCGCTTCCAACTTCTAGGATGGTGGAGCCGTAGGGTAGTTCCAGGTTACGGAGCCATTCTATATAGGGTGGGGCAGGAGAGATGAGGGAAAGAACCGATCCGATGATGCTTGCGCGGTCCAGATAATAACGGTCACGCTTCCCCTTGAGCCACCCCGCTATCTTGTTGGACCTATGCATTGCATGGGAGTAATAGCTATCGGGATAATATCTCCCCATGTCGTCTGGTATGTCAACAATCGAGAAGCTCCCGCATTCAAAGCATTCAATGTATTCAAATTCATCTCCCATGCCAAAGTATTTCTCTTGGAAGATATGACGTCTATTGTCATCGGCATTTCCGCAGACCCTGCAAGTTTCCATCTCGTCACCATGTACTCCGGAACAGTGCAGCCAGAATCGGCCCTCGCGCACCGCGCCATCGAGCCTTTCTCTGGAGAGCACCGCGAGCAGAGCGAAGGAGATCCATCGCCCCTGCACGTTCGATCAACCGCTTCGTTTTTCCGTCAGGAGCAATCTCCTGGCGCACGATCACTGTTCCCAACTCGTCGAGGATCGGATGGCGGTCTGCCAGACCCCCCGGCTGATCCTTCACTCTGAAGTGCTTGTCGGTGTACTGCGCAAAATCGACGAAGGAGACAGTGCATCCGTGGCGCGCGGCCAGATATCGCATGGCCTCTTCACCGAACCACCAGAGGTGCACCGGCGGGAGGTCCGTTTCCCATATCCCACCTTGATAGACGGACTTGTTCGGCGTAGTCATGATGAGGTCCCCCTCCCCGGAGAGCAGTTTGAGAGCGTCGGACAGGAATGTATGTACATCGGGGATATGCTCGATCAGCTGGTTCATGACAATGAAATCGTATCGCTCCCCTTTCGACTTCAGGTCTTCCATGGTCATTTCCGCATAGTACGGTCCATAGTGATCAGAAGCCCATGCAATCGCTTTTGGCGAGATATCGACCCCAATTACATCAAAACCGTCCCTGACCATCGCATAGGTAAAATAGCCCAGTCCGCAACCGACTTCAAGGACTTTCAGCCTGCCTGCGCCCGTCCGTTTCGTTCTCAGGGCTCGGGCAACGGCCCAGTAGGACTCCTCCTGCCTGCTTAGATATGTGAGGGGGTCAGGCCGGCGGAGCACCTCCCCGGCATAGTGATGGTAGCGGTTGTACCCGGGCACGCAGCTGATCTGCTCGTAAATCTGCCCGTAGATCCCTTCATCGACCAAGAGAGGCGATGCATGCGAGGCGGCACAACTTTCGCATTCCATGATGGAGTAGCGCATTCCCACACGATAACCGGGGAACCCGTCAGCGACCAAGTGAACCGGCTGGCCGCAAAGGGGACAGCTGTCCTTCGCAGCCGCTCTCAATGGCACCGTCCAGCTTTTCCGCCACCCGGATGTTGACGGGATTGAACTGAACTATCAATGTTATTAATACCCACTATCATCCTCTTACCTCAGCCTGCCCATACTGAGCGTTTCCCTGTCACCGGAATCCAGGACGTACCGCCACGAAACCAGGCAGAATATGAATAGACATGCGGCGGCGAAAACCGCCTGGAGGGTATCGGACAAGGTGAAAAACGAAATTGCCCAGAATGCGCAGGCAAGTGCACCCAGGGCTAGAATGCCGCTGAAAAAGCCGTTCTCCCTGAAGTCCCTGAAACTGATGTCATAATTCCTTGCCAGAGCAAAGATGACAAGAACGGTGTCCAGAGCTGCCCTCAGCGTCCACGACAGGGCGGCCCCAGCAATCCCCATACGGGAAACCAGGAACCATATCAGTGGCGCATACAGCAACAGCTCAAGGAGGTAAAACTTCGCAGTGATATCGGGACGTCCGAGCCCGTGCAGAAGACTGACGGATACCTGAAAGGGGGTCAGGATCATCCCGGCAAGAAGGATCTGGAAAACCAGAGAGCTCTTGTCGGCGAAATCGGCCCCGAGCCAGAACCGAAGTATTTCATGAGCAAAAAGGATCATCACCAGCACCAGCGGCCCCATCAGTAGGAAAAGGTATTTCATGGATCTGGCATACATGCGCACTACGGTCTCCCTGGAGGTCATCGCCAGGGCGCTGAACGCAGGGAAAAGCACCATGATCATGCTCGTCGGAAAAATCATGAGCCGGATGGCGACCTCAAAGGGTGCAGAATAGTACGAAACGGCTGACACTGAAACCAGCGTGCCGATCATAAATCTGTCTAAATATTGTAGGAACGGCCCGACAATATTGGAGAGGGTCATCCAGCCACCGAAAGTAAACAGGGGTCGGAGAAAAGCAGGAGAAAAGGAGAAACCGCTCCAAAACGTCGGTACGACCTTTCGGCAGAAATGCAGATACACAGAAGAAGTGCCGATCTTTGCAGCCACCAATAGCAAAACGATCCCTTTTAGATCGAAACCCAAGTGAACACCGACCAGCGGCAGGAGAAACGTGAGCACTCCGGCGGGGATCTGTACCATATTGATCAGGTCGAATCGTTGCCCGGCTTCGATCACTCCTCTCAGCATGGTTGAGACAATTACGACTGGCAAGGCAAGGGCAAGAATATAAAAGACCCCTTTCACCTCATCAATCATCGCTGGTTGGATCTCCAGCACCCTCCCTACAAGGACGGGGGTGAGCGCCGTCAGGAGGACACCCGCGCAGATTCCAAGAAGAAGGAGCAGGAGAAAAGAGGTCCAAACAAGTGTTGGAATCTCGTCGGTGTCTCCCTTTCCCAGGGCCTCGGCTACGAATTTGGTAGTTGCGCGGGACAAGCCGAGATCGAAAAGGGTGAAATATCCGATAACCATCCACGTCAGCGTTAGTACGCCAAAGCGCTCGACTCCAAGCCCACGAATCAAGAGTGGAATGGTGAAAAATGCGACAAGCAGCGGTAATCCTTGCCCGAACAGATTGTACACCGTGTTTCTCGCGAGAATCCGTCCCGAGATAGGTCGTGTTTTACCTTGTTTAGTCATTTTGGAGGTATTACCGTGGATGAAAGGTCACTGTATTAAACTGAATCAGTGATAATTTCCAGACATGTCGCTATTTAAGTCGCAAATGCTTATTCAATTTTCCTGTATGATGCACCCTCGTTTGCACCACCCCCATGTGCTGGCGTGCGTTCGGAATTATAGCATATACGTCGATTCCTTCCCATGATTTCTTAGTGTTGTATTGGCTCAGCGTGGATAGGTTTTGGGTCCGTTTGAGATAAACCATTGTAAACGGAGTAAAGCCCATGCGAAAG
>JAJZQA010000162.1 GCA_021810985.1 Deltaproteobacteria bacterium | reverse complement strand
CCCTCCCTCTACATGAACCGGGAGCTGACTTGGCTTGAAATCAACCGGAGTGTGTTGCATGAGGCCGAGAATGACAGAACGCCGCTGCTGGAGCGGCTGAAATTCGTTGCGATTGTCAGTTCCAATCTTGACGAATTCTTCATGAAGCGGATTGGCGGCCTGAAACAGCAGCATGGCGCCGGGATCAGGCTGCTCACCGTTGACGGCCGCACGCCCCGGCAGCAGATCGACGAGAGTTATGCAAAGGTTCGGGCGCTGGAGAAAGCCAAGCAGGATGTAATGCCGCTGGTTCTCGGGCTCCTGAAGATAAAAGGGATCGATCTGCAGGTTTACGCCGACCTTTCCGCGGCGGAAAAAAAGCAACTGCGCCAGTATTATCTGCGTAACATCTTCCCGCTCATCACCCCACAATCAATTGATCCGGCCCACCCGTTTCCCTTTATTTCCAACCTTTCCCTCAATCTGCTGGTGACCCTGCGCTACCCGAGGGAAAAAGAGGTTTCCCTGGCACGAGTCAAGGTGCCGGTGGGCACCGGGATAGCACGGCTGATCCGGGTTGGATCGGCCGACCGGTTCGTGTTGCTGGAAGACCTCATGCATCACAACCTGGATCTGCTTTTTCCCGGGATGCAGGTGGTCTGCTGCGAGTTTTTCCGAGTGACGCGCAATGCCAATACGGAAAAAAACGAGGAGCAAGCCGATGATCTGATGGCAATGATCGAATCGGAGCTTCAGGACCGGAAATTCGCCCCGATTGTCCGTCTCGAGATCAGAAAAGGCATGGATCCGGTTCGTCGCGGCATGCTGGCCGCGGAACTTGCATTGGATGAGGCGTCGGACGTATTCGAGGTGGAGGGGATGATGGCCATGCGCGATCTGATGGAGATCGCCGTGCTGGAATACCCCGACCTGCGCGATCCGCCCCACGTTCCCATCGATCACCCGCTGCTCCAGAGTCAGCGCAACATTTTTCATGTCATCCGGGATGCCGGGTCGATACTCCTGCACCATCCCTATGAATCGTTTTCCACCTCCGTGGAGCGGTTTCTCCACGAGGCGGCAGAGGACCCGAAGGTGCGTGCCATCAAGATGACCTTGTACCGCACGTCCCGCCAGAGCAGGATCATCGATGGCCTGATCCATGCCGCGCAGAACGGTAAACAGGTGGCGGTGGCCGTGGAACTGAAGGCCCGTTTCGACGAAGCAACCAACATCGTGCTCGCCACCCGCATGGAAGAGGCGGGCATTCATGTCACCTATGGTGTGGTCGGCCTCAAGACCCACTGCAAGGTGATCCTCGTGGTCCGGCAGGATTATGACGGCATCCGCCGCTACGTGCATGTCGGTACCGGAAATTACCACGCGGTTACGGCGCGCATCTACACCGACCTTGGCCTGTTGACCTGCAACGAGGCGATTGGCCAGGATGCCACGGAACTCTTCAATTACCTGACAACCGGCTACACGCCCCGCCGCAAGTATGAAAAGATGCTGCCGGCGCCGAAATTCCTGAAAAAAGCCCTGCTGGCGGGTATCGAGCGGGAGATTCGCCTCCATTCCGAGAAAAAGCCGGGCCTGATTCAATTCAAGATGAATGCCTTGGAAGATGCGGACATTGTTCAGGCGCTCTACCGGGCATCCCAGGCGGGCGTCAAGGTCGATCTGATCATCCGCGACACCTGCCGCCTGCGTCCCGGTTTGCCCGGGATTTCGAAGAATATCCGTGTTGTCAGCATTGTCGGGCGTTTTCTCGAGCATTCGCGCATTTATTATTTCCGGAATGGCGGCAAGGAACAGTACCTGATCGGTTCCGCTGATGCCATGAAGAGGAACCTGGAGGCACGGGTCGAGGTGGTGGTCCCGGTCGAAGACCGCAAGCTGCGCGCGGAGATCCGGACACTCTTTGACGTTCACTTCAACGACAACCGGAGTGCCTGGGACATGCAGCCGGACGGCTCCTATGTTCAGCGAATGCCCGCCCCGGGTGAGGGGCCGCGTGGGAGCCATGAGATCCTGGTCGAATATGCCGCGAAACGGCTGAAGAAGATGGCGCGGCTGAAGAAGAGGAAAACCCAAGGCATCGGGGGGCGGAATCTTCGCTGAGACAAGATGGGGAAACGTTACTCCCTTGATGCAGGCGAAAACCGTAGCTTGCCAGGCTGACAAATAGTAGGAAGATTGCCCGGGAAAATAGTGCTACTCTGGAAGCGGCCGGCAAGGTATGATAGAAATCCGGAAGGGGGAGTGTCGCCGCGGAAACGCCGTGCCCTTCTTTTTTTGAGTCAAAAGCGGTCTGCCTGACCAAAGGAGAACTTCATGAAGAAAGAGCTGTATGTGGGGAATTTATCGTATGATGTAACCGAGGATGACTTGCGTCGCATTTTTGCCGTGGCTGGAACCGTCACCTCCGTCCATATTATCACCGACAGCGAAACCGGCGCCTCAAAAGGATGTGCTTATGTGCGGATGGCACACGAGGACGAGCTCAAGGAAGCAATCGAATCCCTGGACGGGGCGCTGTTGGGAGACCGGCTCATGGCGGTAAGCATCGCCCGGCCCCAGAAACCGAGCGTGCGGCCATTCACGGGAAAGCGCGGGAAACCGGCTGGTGGCGGCCGTTTTGGCACGGGGCGAAAATAGCAGGATTGCGGAGATGATTTTTCTGTGCTGATAAACGTGGGGGGCGTGCGGCGTGGTGTCGCAGCCCCCCTCTTGTGTCCGGCAGTCATTGTGATCCGATGAATCAGGAACCTTCCACGTTTCTCTCCGGCAAGGCTTCCCGCAGTTGATGGATGATCTCACGAGGGTTGATCGGTTTGTGGATAAAACCGACATCCTCCTGTTCGAGTGTTCCCTCGCCAAGAATGTCACCGGAATAACCGCTCATGAAAAGGACCTTCACGTCGCGGCGGATTTTCAGAATTTCTACGCGGGCTTCCCGGCCATTCATCCTCGGCATAATGACGTCAAGGAGTACCAGGTTGATTGTATGGCGATTTTCGGAGAATTTGAGAACAGCATCGACCCCGTTCACCGCTTCGATGACCCGGTAACCGTTTTCCGTGAGAATTGTTTTCAGTATCTGACGAACGGAGTTTTCGTCCTCCGCCAGGAGGATTGTCCCCCGGCCTTTCGGGACCGCCATGGCCATGCTGCCGGTTTGCGGTTCCGATTGTTCCGCAAGGGCTGAGAGATAGACGGAAAAAGTTGTGCCGTTGCCGGGATCGCTTTGGACATTGATATAGCCGTTATGCCGTTCAATGATGCCATACACGACCGACAGACCGAGGCCTGTTCCTTTGCCGACTTCCTTCGTTGTATAGAATGGTTCGAAGATCCTCTTCTGTGTTGCACTGTTCATCCCTGAGCCGGTATCGGTAACGAACAGTGCGGCATAGCTGCCGGGGGGGATAGGGCCACCGATCGTCGTCGGCAGGTGTTGGTCAAGAATGACCGCTTCCGTGGTTATCCCGATCGTTCCTGTCCCCACGATGGCATCCCTGGCATTCGTAACCAGGTTCATGAGCACCTGAACCATTTGGCTTTCATCAGCGCAGATCACCGGATTCCTTTCGGAAAGCTGCATGCTGATTTCGATATCTTCCCTGACCAGTCGTGAAAAAATGTCTGAAGCTTTGCGAACCGTTTCGTTTAGGCTGATCCGCCGCAGCTCCAGAACCTGCTCGCGGCTGAAGGAGAGAAGCCCTTGGGTTAGAGCGGTTGCCCTTTCTGCGGCCAGGGCCACCTGTTCGACATGGACGAGCAAATCTTCACGATTGCTCAGCTTGCTCTGGAGCAGGTAGGTGCGGCCGATGATGGTGGTGAGAATATTGTTGAAATCGTGAGCCACCCCTCCCGCCAGCTGTCCGACAGCCTCCATCTTTTGAGCTTGGCGAAGCTGTTCTTCAAGGAGCCTTCGATCAGTGATGTCGGTATGGGTCCCGACGATGCGGAGGGCGTTTCCTTGCTGGTCGCGGGCGGTAACCTTGCCCCGAGCCAAGATCCATTTGTAGGAAGAGTCTTTGCATCTGATTCGGTATTCCGCCAGATATTTCGGGGTTTCACCACGTTGATGCCGGTGCAGTTCTTCCAAAACTTTTTCCCGGTCGTCAGGATGGATAAGCTCTTTCCATGCCTCCGGAGTGTGCGCGATTTCATTGCGTGCAAATCCGAGTATGCGTTTCCACTGATCGGAATAAAAAACCTTGCCGGTCTGAATCTCCCGGTCCCACACCCCGTCTCCGCTTCCTTCAAGGGCGTATTGCCAGCGCTCCTCGCTTTCCTTCAGGGCCGAATCCGCTTGATTTCGTGCCCGGCGGTTGGCCATCATCTTCCCCAGCAGAGCCGTAGCCGCGGGATAGACGGCCAGCACCGGAATGCCAATTTCCCCGAGGGTTTGCAGGACAATCGGACCGGGCAGCAATACCATGAGTCCGAGCATGGCAAGGTGAACAACCAGACCCAGTGCATAGAGTTCCGCCAGCGAGATAGTCTCCAAGGCGGTCTTTCTCATGGATTTCCAAGTCATGGCAATGCCGCCGGAGGCAAGAATCACCGCTACTCCCATCCAGACGCCGGTGCCGCCCAGGTGAATGCGGTAGGCGGCGGCCATGACTATGGTGATGATTGCGGACAGGGGGGCGAAGAAGAGACCCGCAACGCAGAGGAGTACCGAACGGGTGTCGAAGAAGATCCCCTGCTGCCAATGCAGCGGATTCAACATGACGGCAATGCAGATGGCGCCAAGTATCGTGCCGGAGAGTATCTGGCGAATGCCTGGTTTGACCTTTTCCTCTCTGTCCGAAAGGGCATCGTAGACGATGCACATGGCAAGAAGCAGGGCAGCGTTGTTTATGAGGCTGATCAGAATTTGCGAATCCATAGGGCAGGATCTGTCTCTATGTTGAAGATGGCCGGCAGGCTTTGGCTGCGGACCTGGGCAAGCGGCGGTCCCTTCCCATTTTCAGCTCTTCCTGCTTAAGCGAATAAACACTATATAGATGTTTTGCGAATTTTTCAAAGAAACTTGCTCAGGGGGAATTTTTTGCGTGGATACGTGTTGCTGGTGAACTCGGGCGGGCAAGGTTGCTGACGTGGGCATAGCCCTTGCCGGATTCCGGAAGACCTGTGCCCACGTCAGCAAAGACGATTATTTGACGTTCTCAGATGATGAGCAGCCGCAGCCATTGTCCGCGGTCTTTAACGAAGCTTATTAATTCATCGCTGGAAATCGTTTCGCCGTTTTTCGTGATAGTTATGCCTTCGTTCCAGAAATCCGGGGTAAATCGTGTCAAAAATTCGGAAAGGTATTTTGACTGAAGGTACACGCCCCGGCGTAGAAATGATTCTCCAAGGTCGGCCATGACCTTGTTGAAAAGTTTTATCTTGATTAAGCCAGGTTCCACTCGATGTTCGGTTTCACCTTCCTGGTAGGAAATTCCGCTTCGCATCCAGTTGAGTTCCCCGTCCCTCCGCATTGCCGCTCCTACCAATCCGGGCATGGCGGCGGAGAGTGCGAGAGTTGCGCCGTCCTTGATTATCGCGGTGTCAAGATTGTCCACCGGGCTACATTCCAGGAAGATAACCTTGATTTCTACCCGGACATACTCGAAGGGGATTTGAAACTGGTTGTAAAGCAGATCACTCAGGGGTTTTCCGCACTCAACCTTTACATGGCAGCGGTTATGCATCACTGTGCAGAGGCGGGAAATCTGTTCAGCTGTCGGGGCAAGCGTGATGGTAACGAGTTCTTCCTCAGGGGGGAGATCCGCGAGTCGTGGGTCTTTTTTGTTTTCCATGCCAGTCCTCTCTGATGATAAAGGTGTGTAAACGGTGCCGGAAGCGTGGTCAGGGCTTCTGACGGAGCAGTTGGTCGAAAAAAATGGTGATAAAATTCCGAAGTGGCGCGGGTGATTTCAGGACCTTGGAGACCAGCAGGGCGCCTTCGAAGCCGGACAGGAAAAACTGGGCGGTGTGTTCCGGTGAAATAGTGTCCGGAATTTCCCCCTGTTCCCGTGCTTCACGGAGACATTTTTCAAAATACCCGCTCCAGGTTGTAAAGATTCCCGCAAGTTTCCCCCGGAATTCTTCGTCTTGGTCGGCGAGTTCCTGGCCCATGTTCGCGACAAGGCAGCCGATACTGCAATTGTTGTCTTCAAAGCGTGCCGCGAGACTTTCCAGGCAGTTGCGTAATCGGGTGATGGGTGATAATGATTGGTCTTCCAGAAAAGCGATAG
>JAJZQA010000161.1 GCA_021810985.1 Deltaproteobacteria bacterium | reverse complement strand
GGCATCATGTGCTCTGAAATGGCAGAGCCGATCAAGGTGATGGACACCGTACACCCCATCGCCATCACCAGCCCTCGACCGGGAATATATATATTCGACATGGGCCAGAACATGGTGGGCTGGTGCCGTTTGCACGTTTCGGGCAAGAAATTAACTGCTCCGGAATTTGAGAGTACCACGGAAAGTCGACAATGAAAATAGTCCTCGTTTTCCCCCCTTTCTACCTCTCGTCCCTCTACAACCTGCCACCGCTGGGGCTCATCAACCTCGCTACCATACTGCGTGGGGCAGGCCATGAGGTCACTGTTATCGACCTGGTATTGGCAATTCGAAGAAACACCCTGTCCCTGGGAGTTTCCATTTACCATGAATCCGTGCAACTGATTCTTCAGGAAAACCCGGACCTGGTCGGTTTCTCGGTTCAGTGCACCACGTTTCCAGCAGTTGTGCGGATTACGGAACTTCTCCGCATGCAAAAGCCCGGGCTAAAAATCGTCCTGGGCGGGCATGATGTTTCATTTGCTGATCAACTGACTCTGGAAAAATTCCCCTGGATTGATGCCGTAATTCGTGGTGAGGGAGAGCTTACCTTTAAAGAATTGGCCTCGGCATATGCCGAGGGGAAAACCCCCGCGGGAATTTCCGGAACAACCTGGTGCTGCGATGGCACGGTGCTGCGCAATGGAGACCGGGATCTCATCGCTCACCTGGATGACATTCCAATTCCCGACTATTCTTTCGTTCCGTCCCTTGCAATCTACCGCGATGCATGCAGCCTCCCGCGAAGCATCGCGATCCTCGAGGTCGGGAGAGGTTGTCCGCACCAATGCGTCTACTGCTCGGAATCGGTTATGTGGCGACGCCGCATTCGAACCTTCTCGGTAGACCGGATCATCGGTGAGATGCATCATTTGAGTGAAAATTTTTCCGCGGAATGTTTTCTGCTCGCGTATGACCAGTTTACGGCAGACCGGGGTTTTGTTGAAGCGTTCTGCGGCAGGGTGTTGGATGAAGGACTGAACAGAATCCCCTGGTACTGCATTTCACGGCTGGACTCGATGGACCCTCCCCTCCTCCGCTTGATGCATGAAGCCGGCTGTGAGTCAATGTGCTACGGCATCGATTCCGGGTCCAAACGGACCCTCGCCTTCATCCGGAAACAGATCGACGAAAACATCCTATTTCAACGGGTTAAGGAAACAACCGGTGAGGGACTGGTTCCCACCTTGAGTTATATTATCGGTTTTCCGGCAGAAGAACGGGTTGACATCGATCAAACCCTTGCACTTGCGCTGAAAACCGGGATCCAGGGGAACAATAATCCGCTTCTACAGATGCCGACCGTTCTTGCCGGCACCGAACTTCACCGGCGTTACAGTGACCGTCTTGTCAGGGAAGTGGACACCTACTTTTCTCTCGGACTCGAATTTGACAACGGCCGTCGTCTCAAAGAAGACTGCCGTCTCATTGATTCGAACCCTCTGCTTTTCAGCAGTTTCTACAATCTCCCCTGTGCGGGGTTGACCTTGGATGAGTTGCACCGGCTTGCCAGTTTCTTTCCGCTCATCGTAAACCTCTACCCGAAAACATTCCTGCTGCTGTCCATTGCAGTGACTGAATCGGTCAGCCTCCTGTTTGAGCGCTTCTTGGCAGAGGTTCAACAGAATGAGGGACTCGCTGCGCCAGATCTGACCCTGAATCAATGCCGAAAACACCTCCCGCCTTTCGTCGAAAAAGTCCTCCGGGAGGCCAAAGTCTCAACCTGGGCACATCTGCCCGATATTGTCAGCTACGAAAACCTGTTTCTCGACGTGGGAAGGCCCACTGGCAACAATACGCCCGCCACCGCTGACCTCTGCCGCCTCGACGAACAACTGCCTTTGCGGAACGATGCCATGCAGATCTGCGCTTTTACCTGGAATGTTGCCGACATTATTGACGATCTGAAGCAAGGAGTATATCGGGATAGTTATGAAAAGGAAACGACCATTATCGTCGCATTTCAGAAAGATGGCGGCATCGAACTCATGGAAATAAACGAGTTTGGACGTGATTTAATCCTATTGACTAATGGTACGAGGTCTTTCACGGATGTTGTTGAAATTTTAGCGGAAAGGTACGGACAAGGCATGGAAAGGCAGGAGTTTTATTTTGAATGCAGTGCCGCACTTGCACAACTGATTGAAATGGGTACAATTATCATTCACCCTCAAGAGCAGTAGCGCCAGGGTGAAATGCCTACCATGACCTGTACGGAAAGGAGGTGAGATCATGCTGAAGACCAGAAAAGTTGAGAGTAAGGCATCATACAATGCCGGGTGCCACGGCCCTACTTGCCATGCACCGACTTGCCATGCACCAACCTGCCATGCACCTTCCTGTCACGCACCTGCATGCCATGCACCCGCGTAATTGCCGGGTAAAGTAACGGCGGATTATCACCCTTGGGTAATCCGCCGTTTATTCTGATTCCGAATTTCAGTGCCAATATTATTTCTGTTCCGCGGATAGTTGCAAACAGTCGCTGGACAGGAAACCGGTTTATTCAGTCAGGGCATAACCGGAATGAATTGGAGCGTCATCATTGGCGTGAGAGCCAGTTGACAGTATGAGCACTAAAGCCCAGATAACTAAAAACAGTGACAGCAGGACATTTCCTGAAAAAATACCTCGTCGCACAATATCTCCTTACTTCCTGCAATAAAATTGAGCTACCTGAAGGTAGTAGCTTCCTGTTTCTTTTTTTCTTTAAGAAATACAACAAAAGCGCCGCTTCCGCCTAAGTTTCGAGGTGCCGGTGCAAATTCCGCCACCATACTCTTGCCGGCTTCACGGAGCCAGGATGCCACCGCACCATGAAGCACCGGCTCGGCCGGCGAGTTATTGCCTTTGCCGGTAATGACAAGGATGGCTTTTTGCCCGCGATTATACGCCCCAGAAACAAATTGGGCAAGGCTCGTCAATGCCTCATCCCGCGTAAGCCCGTGCAGGTCCAATTCCAGGTCAATGCGAATCGAGCCGTTTTTAACCTGACGCATCCGGTTTGTGGCAACCGGTCGCAACGGCTCCACATCGGGGAATTCATCTCGGAAAGTCACATCCATACCTGCTAACGAAGAAAGAAAGAGCTGACTGTCTTCCTCCGCAATCTTCCCGGGATCGACTTTCTTTTTTTCTGAAGCGGCATTTTTCCGCACCGGTTCGTTCAGACGGGTAACACCTTCCACATACCGCAAAAAAAGGTCAGCCCCATCGTTTTCATCGACAGTCCTTGTTGCTGGCGGTGCAGTCACGGCCTCCTTCACCGAGGGGAGTTCATTTTCCATGGTAAAGGCCTTCAGCCCCTTAAAAGGAGAAGTGGCAAACTCCTTCGCTGTTTCCTTTTTTTGTTGTTCTTTTTTTGAACGTTTCTTCATATGACCGGTCCACTATTCCTTCACAAAAATCAAAATAGCAATACCATTCGTATTCGCTGTATCTGTCACTATACCGGGGGTTGATTCGAGCACGAATTGCCCTCGGGTAATTGTACTCAACGCCGCGGAATTGATTCCAACTTTCAGCATGGAGCGCGCCACGGATAAAGACCGCAACAGTGGATTCCGCCAAGTAGTCAGCTGATTGCCGGAGTCGTCCAGGTGGCTAGCGGGAATTTCATACATTGACTCGACAGAGGCATCAACATCTTTGTTCTCCAGCAACAGTTCAGTTACTTTCCGCAGCAGAGAAACGCCTTGAGCTGAGAGTTCTGTCTTGGTGCCGTCAAAAAAAGCCTCTTCAAGCAACTCAAGCCGTATTGTCCCTCTCAGTTCAGTAAGACGTACTTGGCCCGAGGCAATCTCATTTTTCAATCTTTCCAGAAAAAGTTCATAAATTCGGCTACAGGTGCGTACCCGATCATCCTGGGTCCGAAGCAGTTTTGCCAGATCCTCACGTAATCGGCCCTTCTCTCTTTCTAGTTCCGCGACAAATTGATAGGGAATCTGTTCGCCTGAAGAGATCGTCTGCTCAAGTCTTTTTCGCGTGGTTTCAAGTTCATCAACTTTTGCGCGAAGTCCGTTTATATCGGCACGCAACGCTTCATTGTCTCGAACAAGATCGCTGTTTCGACGTTGCATCTCAGTAAGGTCTTTGGCCAGGCTGGTTGCCTCAATAGCCTTTTTTTCGTACGCAGATTGACCTACACACCCGAAAATTCCCAGCAAGGGAACAGAGAAAAAAAGAACAGCAATCCGTTTCACCATTAATTTCGTTCCTTTTAGCATGATTCAGCTAGTCTCGATCGCTCGCGTATGATTGAACCTGCGGGTGAATTCAGAGGTGGTGCATATCTCAGCCCCCTCCCCTCGGAATCACTACATAAAGACAAAGGGGATCACTGCCGCGAGCAGAACCAGAATGGATGGAAGCAAGAGAAGCCGGTAGACCATACGATACAGAAAGGCAAGGCAGAAAGAACCCAGCGCCATTACCGTGCCGAGGAAAATCTTCCTGCGCAGCAGGACAATGAAAAGTACCAGAACAACAAGAATTTTCAGAACATCTGACCTGCTGCCACCAAATTTTTACATACTAGCGATGAGGATGAAGAAAGTCAACGAACGACTTGCAATTTAGAATGATTTGTTCCCCTTTACTGAATGGTGATTGCCATCTTGCAATCGACTATACACGACAAGTTTTCTAGGAGAGCGATACCATATTGACCCGCTGTTCGTGTGTTAAAGCAGGATCTGATACGCGAAAATTTATCGAGCAATTGTGAGACATCCAGACGTAAGCCACCAAATAAACTAAGGTTCATCAAGCAGTTAATTTTAATGCGACAGGTAGCAATTAGTAAAAATTAAACTTAAGTTATGGTTTTTATTGCCGATTATTACCTAGACAGTGAAATCTCGATCAGATAATTCTGGCCCAGCCCTATCCTTCAGGGTTTCCTGAGCAGCTGACAAGTTCAAGGGAGATGCAAGGTTATTATCGATTCGTCCGCGGGATTATCGAGGTTCTCTCTAGAAGTTATTATGAAAATATCCCTGGTAAACAAGGTAGTACCGCTTCCTTTTTCCGTAGTGATACAAAAGAATCGATATCTTACTTGTTGCCTGTTTAAGGCAATTTTATCTTGAAAGGAAACACACATGGACATAAGGGAAATAGAGAGTCGCCAGTATTTAACATTCCGGCTCGCCAAGGAAACCTTCGCGGTCGATGTGGCGAAAGTAAGGGAAATCCTCGATTTTGTGGCAATTACCAAGGTTCCTCAGACTCCGGACTTTATGCGGGGTGTCATTAATTTGCGTGGCAGTGTTGTGCCGGTTGTTGACATGAAGCTGAAATTCGGCATGGAACCGACGGAAAAGACGGTAAATACCTGCATTGTGGTGCTTGAGGTAAACATAGAAAATGAAACAACTATCGTTGGCGCCTTGGCGGATTCAGTGCAGGAAGTAGTCGAATTGGATCCTTCGCAGATTGAGCCCCCACCGCGGATCGGCATGAAGTTAAGTATTGATTTTATCAAGGGGATGGGAAAGCTGAACGATGATTTCGTCATAATCCTTGATACAGATAAAATCTTCTCTTTTGACGAAGGTACCGTGCTCACTGAAATGGCTGACTCAAACGCAGCCTGAACGCAAATACAAGCAAATCTGGTATTCAGCAGGTTAAACACAGAGGGATAGAAATATCCCGAGAGAGGGAAAATATGAGTGGAATCGAATTTTTCAAGGGTATGAGTCTCAAATCAAAAATCTTCTTCGCTTTCATTTTGGCGGCCGTTATTTCCGGTTTGATCGGTGGCTATGGAATCAAGCAGATGAGAAACATTGAGGCATCCTTCACTGCCGTACAGGAGCGGGAACTATTTCCAATTGCCGCACTGGGAAGGATTGCCGTTTCTTTGGCTGAGGAAAGAACGGCATTGAACGAGTTGCTCTCCGCGAAAAACCAGACGGAAACGCAACTGTTCGCCAACAAATTGCAAAAAACAGCTCAGTTAATTTCGTCCGACATTTCTTTAATCGAAAAAACCGCCCAGACAAAGGAAGATGCGTCGCAAATCTTGCTGCTGAAAGATAAACTCGCGGAATATTCCACCGAGAAAAGCAAAACCATACAATTGGCTCTGCGGAATAACCGTGAAGTTGAAGCACGTAATCTCCGTGCTGTACAAACCGAAAAATCAGCGGTCTCTTTATCTGACGTGATTCAAAAGCTCTTGGCGGCAAAAGCCGTTCGCCTTGAAAAAGTCTCTGCTGCAAGTAATGCAGTAACCGATTCCTCGGAAAAAAGTACTCTGAT
>JAJZQA010000160.1 GCA_021810985.1 Deltaproteobacteria bacterium | reverse complement strand
GGGATATTTTCTGGTAACGCCGAATTGCCCGGTGGCGGAGAGGGCATCCTTGTAATTGAGGGACGAGTAATGAACCTTCAGTAGGATTTCTCCGGGCGGAAGATCCTTTACAGACCTCGTGCCAATCCTGATCGGGTAGTTTTTTTCTTCCGTTTCGTCAACGATCATTGCGGTATAAAAGTCAGCTGACATTGTTAAGCTCCTTTTTCTGTGATCTAAAGGCAGAATCCAGCAGTTTTTCTTTCGCTGTTTCCGGTGGATACACCTTAGTTACACTATATAACCAGTTTCCCTTTATCCAGGAGAAGCTCCGTTGTCCCATCCCCGAGAATAGCCATAACGGTCGGGCCATAAAAGACATAGTCCTCGTGAAATGGGGTACTCACGGTTCCGCCGAAGCTCGAATTATCCCCCAGGGCTATGTGGATAGTGCCGAGAATTTTTTCCGCCTCGAGGATATTGTCCGGCCGGCTGGCACGATCATTGGTCCCGATGCCCAATTCGGCGATGTTCCGGTTCAGGGGGCTCTGGGCAAATTTTTCTTCCAGGAAGGCACGGAAAGGCTCATCACCCTCGATCTCCGACACTCGGCCATCACGCACGCTCAGGCGCAGGGGACTGGTGAGTTTCCTCATCGGAGCATACTCAAGCACCATGACACCCTCACTGGTCCCTTCAACGGGAGCAAGGTATACCTCTCCCGCGGGAAGGTTGCCAAAGCTGCCGGGTGCCGTGAGAAGCCCGTCATCACCAGCCGCAGTCCTGCCCCGTTTGCCGAATTTCATGTGAGTGCCGTTCTCGGACTCAACTCGAATTTCCACTGCCCGATTGATACGCTCCGCCAACCGGTTCGTCCGCTCGGAAAGCTGGTGCCAATCGACCCGCATGGAGGAAAAGAACATCTCCGGGTCAAAGTGGGGAAGACTGGCGAAACGGCAGCCGGTCTGGTTCAGCAGGGAACGGAAACGGGTATGACTGGTCGAATTATTGGCTAGGGCAATCACTACCTTTGCCACGTGTTCCCCTCCTGCCAGCACGATCTCCTCCGCTCGTGCCAGCTGTTCGGCAGTGGCCTTTTTATCGAGAAGTGCCGGCAGGATTTCCTCCATTATCAGCATATCGACGACACTGTCACCGAAAGCTCCTCGCCAAAGCGACTCGGGGGGCTCGGAACCCGAAGCCGCGGTTGCGGCAAAGGAGATAAAACAGCAATTCCCGAACACCTTATCCGCAAAAGTCGCCGCCTCGCGAGCCACCTCAAGGAGTCTCCGGCGCCGGTCAGTTTCTGATGGTGAAAGCTCCTCGCCGGGGCGGACGGTGTCGCTGAACACAAGAATTCGTTCCGGAGGTACAACCCCCATATTGATCTCGAAAAGAGATTGAAAAGCATTTTCCAGTGAATACACGGCAACCCTCCTTCGTTTATTTCTTGCAGTATGCCGTCATCATGGCACGTAATCAAGCAATGATCCCGGGAAAAATTGACACAGAAGACAAATCCTGTGCTAGAATTTTCAAATCTTGCCCAGGATCAGATCGTTTTCGGGATTACCATCTACGTGTCTGACAAAGGAACGTGTATGAGCGCACATCACAAGACGGTGGCCATTCTCACCGGCGGAGGCGATGTCCCGGGTCTTAACCCCGCATTGAAGACCCTGGTATATCGAGCGATTGAAAACGGCTACCGTGTAATCGGCATCCGGCGCGGCTGGAAAGGTCTGCTCGATTTCAATCCGGCGGACCCGGCCTCGCATGAAAAGAACATCGTCCATCTTGACCGCCAGGCGGTCCGTACCGTGGACAGGACCGGCGGCACCTTTCTCCACACCAGCAGGACCAACCCCGCCAAGGTGAGCGCCGCGGATATCCCGGAGTTTCTCCGGACAACGGAGCACGATCTTTCCTCGAAAAGCAAGTATGACTTCACCCCGCATATCCTCGCGGTACTCGACCACCTGGGTATCAACGCCTTGATTCCCATTGGCGGTGACGACACGCTGAGCTATGCGGAACGGCTGCACCGGGAGGGTTTCCCGGTTGTGGCGATTCCCAAAACCATGGACAACGATGTCTTCGGGACGGATTTCTGTATCGGCTTTTCCACCGCGGTAACCCGTAGCGTCAACTTTATCCACAATCTGCGCACCAGTGCCGGCTCCCACGAGCGTATCGCCATCGTCGAGCTGTTCGGCCGCAACTCCGGGGAGACCTCGCTCATCTCCGCCTATCTCTCCGGGGTGGATCGAGCCCTGATCTCGGAGGTTCCCTTTGATGTGGAGAAACTCGCCCGCTTCCTGGTGGACGATAAGAAAGCCAACCCCAGTAACTACGCGATGGTAACCATCTCGGAAGGCGCCACCATGGTCGGTGGACAGATCATCGAATACGGCCAGGAAGATGCCTACGGGCACAAAAAACTCGGCGGTATCGGCGTTGCGGTGAGCGAAGCGATCAAGCAGCTTACCGGGTCCCACATCATCTACCAGCAACTATCCTACCTCATGCGCTCCGGAGCCCCGGACTCACTGGACCTGATGGCAGCTTTCAATTATGCCAATATGGCCATGGATCTTGTGATCGAGGGAATGTCAGGACGCATGGTAGCCCTCCAGGGCGGGACCTACACCCATATCCCGATCAGCACCATCATGCAGGGACAGAAGCGTGTGGACGTAACGGAACTGTACGACATAAATCAGTATAAACCGAAAATCCGTCATGTGCTCGGAAAGCCGATGTTTCTTTATTGACGCGAATTTATTTAGAGACAGAATTTGATATCCCAAAAAACCATAAATAAAAGGAACGCACACCGCATGATCAAGACCAACAATCTAAAAATCAGGAGTATTACCCCGATTATCGCCCCCACCGACCTGAGGCAGGTATTCCCCGCTTCGGTCGAGACAGCGGAATTCGTCAACACGAGCCGGCTCCATATCAAAAACATCCTGCGCGGCCTCGACCCGCGCCTCATGGTTGTGGTGGGACCCTGCTCCATCCACGATACGAAGGCCGCGCTCGAATATGCCGAAAAACTGTCTCGTCTCTCGGAGGAACTGTCCGACCAGCTGCTCATTGTCATGCGGGTCTACTTCGAAAAACCTCGGACCACCATCGGCTGGAAGGGGCTGATCAACGACCCTGACATGAATGGGACACATCAGATTTCCAAAGGACTGGGAATCGCACGGGGACTGCTCTGCACCATCAATGAAATGGGTCTCCCCGTTGCCACGGAAATGCTCGATCCGATCACTCCCGAGTATCTGGCTGACCTGCTCTGCTGGGGAGCGATCGGCGCGCGCACCACCGAATCTCAGACGCATCGCGAAATGGCCAGCGGACTCTCCTTCCCGGTCGGCTTCAAGAACGGTACTGACGGCAATCTACAAATCGCCATCGATGCCATGAAGTCGGCGCTCCATTCCCACAGCTTCCTTGGTATCAACAAGGAAGGCAGGACCGCGATCATCCAAACCACCGGCAACAGCGATGTCCATATGGTTTTACGCGGCGGGACAAAGAAACCGAACTATATGCCGGAAGATATCCAGAAGGCCACGGAACTGATGCTCAAGGCGGAACTCCACCCCAGCATCATGGTTGACTGCAGCCACGGCAATTCAGAGAAAAACCACGAAAAACAGCCTTTTGTGCTTGAGCAAGTGATCAATCAGATCGTAGCAGGCCAAGGGAATATATCTTCTGTGATGATCGAAAGTAATCTTGAGGCGGGAAATCAACCGATGCCCCAGAATGCCGCGATGATGAAATACGGTGTGTCAATAACTGACAAGTGTATAGATTGGAAAACAACGGAAGAGATGCTTCGAAGTGCCCATGGACGACTCAAGGCCTGTGGAGGAAGAACGGTGTCAAAGTAATCAGGTTGCGTAATGCCAGAGAATTTGGAAGATGTTATATACAGTAATCGGGGATTGCTCCTTGCTGACTATTCTTCGTTAACTTTTCTTCGGTCCCGCCCTTGGAACCTGATTTCGCGAACCGGATCGATGCCAACCCTGACCCAGCCACTGGAGCGGAGAAAAGATTTAATCTTGCCGGAGATAATAAGCGCATTCAGCTGGGCTTCTTTTACGAAGCCAACTGAATCATCTATAAAAATCACCTTAATTTCTTTCATGAGTTCCTCCGGAAGATTCGAAACATCTCGGCTGCCCGTCCTCTCGCAAAATGTTTAAAAGGCCGGTCACCGTAAAAGTAAATACCAATAGTAGAAAGTATATCCGAGAAAAGGTTTGCTTGCCACCCCTGCTATCCTTTTCTTTCTCTTTTATAGGTGCTTTCATTATAACGTAAAGAATCGATCTGCAATTGCCATGAGTGGGAGGTTAAGGGTCAGATGGGCGGAGTACCGACGATCAGAACCCTCGGCCCGTACTTTATTCTGTGGAATTTTTCATTGTCGGGGTTGGAGCCGACAACCCACAGATAGAGTGTTTTCGCGTCCTGCAGGAGCACATTTCTCGGGCTTTTGTATACATTCTTCTGCATCTCCTCGTCAGAAAGACCGATACAGCCATGGGACACCGGATAGCCGGGCAAGTCTCGTCCATGGATCCAGAATGAAGGCCAGCGGTCTTCACTCTTGTCCACAAAGAATCTGAGCCCGTAATGCATGGGATAGGGAATGCCGAGCCCCTCTACGGGATACAGGTTCGATTTGTGCCAGCGGTCGACCGCATCGATCCTGAATTCTCCGTTGGGAACCCGGTTACCCTTGCGGCCGACCGCTACGGGAAATGAAAGAACAAGTTCGCCGTATTCATATGCGCCCAGGAACATCTCGGTCTGGTCCACCAGGATGAATTTTTCTTCTTCCGCTGCATCCGGATAAGTTGCCGGCATCGGGTTAAAATCCTTGATATCCTCGAGTTTTTTTGGCACCTTTATCGACAATCCGGCGATGAAGTGCCGCCGGTCGAGCCGGTTGAAGCGGAGTACGTCCCTCCATTCCTCACCAAAAAGCTTCACTGGACTATCACCTCGCATGAGTGTGCGGCACTCCCATTCGATGCCGCCGTCACTGGGATAGTAAAAATCACAGAGCGACATTATTTTATTCGAATCGGCAATAGCCGGGACAGCAGAAATTATGAAAAGGCAGAATAGGATGTTGACGAGAAGGAATGGCCTCATCTAATATGTTTCTCCTGGTCCCTAGGAGCCTGTTGGACTTAGGGGTAAATCTGCTGCAGATATGGCAGAGAAAATGTATCCGGCAAACTGCCTGTCACGCTATGCCCGGGAAACTATAGCAAACGTACTATAAATGTAAAGCCTTTGCCGCTGGCCGAATCAAGTCCCGGTCAGCGTCGGGCGGTAATGCCGGGGTCAAATTTCTCGTGAAGTTGACAATCAAGCCCAGCATCTGTTATAAAATTGTTTCGATCGTGTGATAGCCTCCCAGGCTGTTACCTTCCACCCATCCGAATCAATTACATTTCAGGAGTAGACGAATGTTTCACAAACCAGCAACCAGAAGGTCTTTTCTAAAGTTTTCATTGGCCAGCGCCGTGATGTTTTTCGGGGCGAAACCAGTGATGGCTAACACATCATTCACCGAGGAAAAACCCGAGGGAAAACTTTCACTTTACAATATACATACCAGCGAAAGGTTGACGGTAACATACCGGACACAGGGGAATGAATATGACATGGAGGCACTTAAGGACTTGAACTGGTTTTTACGCTGCCATCACACCAACCAGACCATCAACATGGATACCGATGTTATTGAATATTTGAACACTGTCGACAACCAGTTCGGCGGGGGCAATGAGATCCATATCATTTCCGGATATAGATCGCCTGAATACAATTCGCTTTTGCAAAAGAAAGGCAGAAAAGTGGCGGACAACAGCCTTCATAAACTCGGGAAGGCCCTTGATTTCTTCATCCCGCATGTGTCGCTGAAGAATTTGCGAACAGCCGCACTGAGCCTCCAATACGGCGGCGTCGGCTATTATCCGCAAACCGGTTTTGTCCACATAGACTCGGGAAAATTCAGAACCTGGTGAATTGCCGTTATCAAGCAAACTCGACGCAGACTCGGAAATGATGTCTTGGGGTTTAAGAAACATACCGCATATTCCATTCGCGATTCGGGAATAGCGCAAGGATTATTTTATAATGTGAGGGTATTTACCTGACGTTTGGCTATCTAGACATAATGGTTGTCAGTTGAAATGCAGGAACAAAAAAGACCTGCCATCCTTGCAAGCGTGGGTTATGCTGTAGAAACGCAAATAACTACGGCGCAGAGCCACAACCAAGGAGGCAGGTCATGG
>JAJZQA010000159.1 GCA_021810985.1 Deltaproteobacteria bacterium | reverse complement strand
CATCGATTCGGTTTTGCTGTCATTACCACGCATAATATTCTCCAGCAATTTCAATATATTGTGCGAGGTAATATAGCATAAATTGACACTTTTCTGAATCAAAAAGAGCTAGTTTTTCAACAACCTGCTAAACGACTTGCCAGCGCGGAGCGGGAGTTGGAAATGTACCAATGGCAGTTGGCCGATCGAGAACGGCTGCTGCGTGACGAGGTGAAGACGGCTTTTTATGATGTCGTTCTTGCCGAGTCCCGGGTTATCCTCGCCGACCGGGCTATCACACTCAATCGTCAGTTGCTTGATGTTGCGAAAGAACGCTTGGCTGCCGGAGATATTCCGGAGCTGGAAATGAATTACGTCATGGTTGAACTGGCACGAAGTGAAGGTTTTAAAATTGATGCCGAAAAATCACTGAACCAGAATCAAGCCAGACTCTGGATGCTTATGGGACTTTCGCTGGAAGACCATCCCTCGATAGACGGAACGCTGGAATCAGTACGCTCCTCCACGAAAAACCTGTCAGAACTGAAAGGACTCGCCCTCCGGCAGCGTCCCGACCTCAAGGCCCTGGACGCTGAAATACAGCGGGGTGAAGCAGATATTCGCCTTGCTCAGGCCGAGTCCATCCCAAACCTTACCGCTGGTCTGGCTGTGACACGCGAATCGACCACAATGGAAGTCGGTGGTATTGAGGGCAAAGACACGGCAAATACCATCGGGTTGAAACTGTCGATGCCTATTCCTCTGTTCGACAGAAATCAGGCTGGTGTACAGGAAGCTCGTGCCAGGCGGCGCAGTACGGAAAGTCGCTATCTCGCGGTCACCAGGAAAGTCGAACGGGACGTGGACACAGCCTATGCCGGGTTTCTGAACACCGGAAAAGTCCTTTCTCTTTTCAAGTCGAACATCGTTCCCCAACTGGAAGAAAACCTGAAGCTGACCCAGGAAGCTTACCGGCTCGGTGAGGTCGGCATTTTAACTGTCATTGAGGAGCAAAAGAAATTTTTTGAGGTCAGTGATGGCTATCTTAAGGCACTGTATGACCATCAGGCAGCTCTTGTGAAGCTTGAAACAGCTGTGGGATCAGAACTTAGCGGAGGTGTGCAGTGAATAAGAAGGTAATCATTTTTGGTATTATCCTGGCCGCGGCACTGGGTGGCGGCTTTCTCTATCGTTCGATGCAGAGTCAAACCGGCAGTTCTGAGCAGGCGGAACATGCGCAGGAAAATGCAGAGGGACATGAGGAAGGCGCTGAGCATAATGAGCATGGTGATGCTCACGAAGGTCACGACGAGCACGGTGAAACGGGCATTGTCAGAATGACCGGCGAAATGCAGAAACAGAACGGTGTGGCTGTCGCGCCCGCGATGAAACAGAGTCTGGCCGGCGTGATCAGCGCCACCGGCAAGGTGGAGACCAATGCCGACCGCATTGCCCACGTATCGCCACCGATCAGCGGCAAGATAGTGGCGGTAAGGGCCTCTCTGGGAGACAGTGTGGCTGCCGGCCAGACACTGGTAACCCTGGATAGCGTCGAGCTCGGTGAGGCACTGAACCGCTACCACCAGTCAAAAACCAGACTTGCCCTTGCCCAGTCCAACATGGAGCGGGTAAGAAGCCTGGTTGAAAAGAAAATTGCCGCCAGAAAGGATATCTATCAGGCGGAAACCGAATTCAAGATGGCCCAGAGCGAATTGCACACCGATACGGAGCGTCTCTCTCTGTACGGCGTTGCACTGCCGGGTCGCAGGGGGGAAAATCAGCGCAGGCCTCTTTTGCCGGTTCGTTCACCCATAGGTGGCATCATAACCGAAAAACACGCCATCGTTGGCGAACTCTCCGATCCGACCAAAAGTCTCTACACCGTAGCTGATCTTTCCTCGGTCTGGCTGCAGATCGATATCAACGAAAAAGACCTGGCCAAGGTGCATAAGGGGCAGTCGGCAATCGTAACCGTTAGCGCTTTCCCTGACTCGAAATTGAAAGGACGCATCACCTATATTGCCGATCTGGTGGATCAAGCGACCCGAACGGTCAAGGCACGGATCGAGGTGGCCAACCCGGGTCGCAGGCTGAAGCCGGAAATGTTCGCTACCGTTGAACTTACACTGGCAGCCGACGCACCAGCGGTCCTGGTGGTTCCCGAGGAGGCCCTGCAGGATCTGGATGGTAAAAAGGTGGTCTTTGTTGCGGAACATGACGATGAATTCGTGCCACGCCCGGTTGAGATAGGCCGAACGGCAGGCGGCATGGTCGAGATAATTTCCGGTCTGCATGAAGGTGAGCGTTATGCCTTCAAAGGAGCGTTCATTCTCAAATCTGAAATCAAAAAGGGTGAAATGACCGACGAGCATGGCCATGGCGAATAACTGTCGACAGTCTCCTAGGTGCTGCCGTAGGGGTGCAGCTTGCCGCGCCAGCAATGGGCGGAGTAAGCGCCATTCCTACCTTGAGAGGAATTTATGCTGGAAAAATTAGTTGCCTATACACTGCGGCAAAAGGGGCTGGTACTCTTCCTTTCGCTGCTGATTATTGCCGCAGGATTATACTCATACCTGAAACTGCCGATTGACGCCTTTCCGGATGTCACGAACATTCAGGTTGAGGTGGTAAGCCACGCAGATGGCCTGTCCGCACTGGAGATTGAAAGAAAAGTTACCTATCCGATTGAAATGGCTATGCGCGGCCTGCCCGACATCGAGCAGCTGCGTTCCGTCACCAAGTTCGGCCTGTCAATTGTCACCATCGTCTTCAAGGATACTGTGGACATCTATTTTGCCCGCCAATTGGTGTTCGAGCGGTTGGCGGAGGCGCGGGAGAAGGTCCCGAAGGGCGTTGAAGTGGCCATGGGGCCGATCGGTACGGCCATGGGGGAGATTTATCAGTACACCCTCGAAGGGAAGATGCCGGCTGATCCGCGGCAGAAGAGAGCCTACCTGACAAATCTGAGGACCATCCAGGAATGGATTGTCACCCCTCAGTTGAAAAGTGTTGCCGGGGTGAACGAGATAAATTCCTTCGGCGGCTACTTCAAGCAGTACCAGGTCAACGTCTCCCCCGAGAAGTTACTGAAATATGCCGTAACCGTGGAAGATGTCTTTTCCGCCATCGGCAGCAACAACGAAAATGTCGGCGGCAATCTCCTCGAACGGGGCACGGATCAGTACATAGTCCGCGGGGTCGGATTGATCAGAAATATCACTGACATTGAAAACATTGTCCTGAAATCCCAAGGCGGTACGCCGACATATATTCGGGACGTGGCACAGGTGAAGGTCGGCGAGGCCGTGCGCATGGGCGCAGCCATGAAGAACGGCAAAGATGAGGCGGTCGGCGGCATCGTCATGATGCTGCGCGGCGAAAACAGCCGTGAGGTGGTCCGCCGGGTGGCGGAAAAAGTCAAGGAGATGAACGAAAACAATGTGCTTCCCGAGGGGGTCAAGCTCGTTCCCTATTACGACCGCAGTGACATTGTAAAGGCGAGCGTCAACACGGTAAACAAGGCGTTGATCGAAGGTTCCATCCTGGTCCTGATTGTACTGTACCTGCTGCTGAACAGTATCCGGGGCAGTATCGTGGTGCTCATCGCGTTGCCGCTGTCGCTCCTGGCCACCTTCATCGTGATGAAGCTGGCGGGGATCAGCGCGAACCTGATGTCCCTCGGGGGGCTCGCCATTTCCATCGGCATGATTATTGACACGACCATTATTCAGGTGGAAAACGTTCAGAGGCATTTGAGCGATGAAGGGGGGCGCCATCCCAAATTACTGACTGTGTTGAAAGCGGTCATGGAGGTAAGAAAGCCGAGCATTTTCGGTGAGTTGATTATTGCCCTTACCTTTATCCCGATACTTTCCCTGGAAGGAATTGAAGGCAAGATGTTCAGCCCTCTGGCCATCACGGTTGCCATTGCGCTGCTTGCCTCGTTGTTCCTCTCCGTGTTTGTTATTCCGGTGCTTTGTATCATGTTTTTGAAACCGCATCCGGAAAAAGTCAGCTTCACCATGAAGCATGCAAACAGGCTTTACCTGCCGCTGCTCGAATATGCCATGAACAAGAAGCGGGTCGTGTTGAGTGTCGCGGGCGTTCTCCTGGTGGCATCGCTCTTTTTGGTGACACGCCTGGGTACGGAATTCATCCCGACCATGGATGAAGGCTCGTTTGACATGGATGTCTCCATGCTTCCCGGAGTTTCCCTGGCCAAGGCGCTGGAGGTGAATCAAAGGGTTGCGGAAAAACTGAAGCAGTTTGATGAACTGGATACCGTGGTCTCCCGAACCGGACAGACCGGTGTCGCTCTGGACACCAGGGGCTCGGATAAGACCGCCTATGTCGGGATATTCAAACCCAAAAGTGAGTGGAAACGGGATATTTCCAAAGAAGAACTGACCAACGAGATGCGAGAGTCTCTCCAGTCGATTGCCGGGATCACCTATGGCTTCAGCCAGCCGATCCAGTGCCGTATTGATGAGCTGGTTGCCGGTACCCGCGCTCAGCTTATTCTCAAGCTGTTTGGTGAAGACATCAACCTGCTCAGCGAAAAATCCGCGGAAATTGCCCGGGTTCTCTCCACCATCCGCGGCGGAACCGATCTGGCCGCGGAAAAAATTTCCGGGCAACCCTATTTGACAGTCAATATCGACCGGGCGAAAATTGCCCGCTATGGCCTGAACATCAGTGACGTGCAAAAGGTGATCGAAATTGCGGTAGCGGGTAAAGCGGCATCACAATTATATGAAGAAAACCGCAGTTTCGACATCTCGGTTCGTCTGCCCGAAGAAAAGAGAAATTCTCTTGAGGCGATAAAAAATCTGATCATCACCACGAGAACCGGGATCAATGTGCCGCTCGAACAACTGGCCGAAGTGGGAATGATCGAAGGGCCGGTGCAGATCAGCCGGCAGGATGGGGTCAGAAGAATCGGCATCGAGATAAACATCACCGGCAGAGATATCGGCGGTTTTGTCGCCGAGGCAAAGCAGAAGATCAAAGAGCACGTCAAGCTGCCGCCGGGCTATTACCTCACGTGGGGCGGGCAGTTCGAGAATCAGCAGAGGGCCATGAAAAAACTGATGATCATCGGGCCGGTTGCCATCGGCTTGATCCTGCTGCTTTTGTACGTCACCTTCAGGTCAATTCGCCTGGCTTTGCTGGTTATTTCCAACCTGCCGTTTGCCTTGATCGGCGGAGTATTCGCGCTCTTCATTTCCGGGCAATATCTATCTGTTCCAGCTTCGGTAGGGTTTGTTGTTCTGTTTGGCGTCGCCGTGCTGAACGGACTCGTGCTGGTATCGCGTATTTCGCAACTGCGTGACGAGGGTCTTGAGTTGCGGGAGGCGATCAAACAAGGCAGTCTGGACCGCTTGCGTCCGGTTCTGATGACAGCATTCATCGCGATATTCAGTTTGATCCCGATGCTGCTGGCCGGTGGGGCGGGGTCCGAGATTCAGAAGCCGCTTGCTACCGTTGTTGTCGGCGGCCTGGTCACCTCGACGCTGCTGACCTTGTTGATAATTCCTTCAGTCTACGGATGGTTCGAAAAGCGAATAGTCGAGGAGGAGAGGTAACCAAGCGTGCTGGCAGGGCAGCTCTGCTGTGTGTGAGCAGGCAGAGCTGCGCAGCTGCAAGCAGTAACGGTTCCATGCAGCAGGCAGACTTTCGCGGGTATCTCTTCCTTCTCCGGGGGGAGAGTATTGTTGTTTACGTGGATTTACGTGGGACAAAACACCAGAAAACACGATTACATATTTCCGCGAGTGCCTTCGACAAAGGCCTTGATAGCCAGATTGGCCTCTTCCGCAATTTTCGTGAATTCCACCCCAAAGCCGGGCGGCAGGGTCATCTTTCTGCGCTTTCCCTGGCAGTTTGCCCAGGCGACGATTCCTTCCGCATTGAATGATCTTCCCGCGGTATTGGGGAGCTTTATTTCCAGCATGATAGCTGTTTTTTCTTCGACAGGTTTGGCTTCCGTGACGTAAACTCCGCCGCAACTGAGATCAACACTGAATCCGGAGCGAGAGACACCGTCCAGGGTGAAGGTTACCGGTGCTTCGTAAGGTACGCGAAAATCCCTTCTGTTGATCGTATCAAGGAAAGCGCGAGCCTTGTCCAGAAAGAGTTTTCTGTCGATCGGCTTACTGAGGAAGTCATCGCAGCCAGCATTGCGGCAGGCATCCAGATCTTCATCTTTTCCGCAGGACGAGACCATCACGACCGGAATTGAGCAGAGCGTCTTGTTTGCCTTTAACGTAGCACAGCAGGCAAGACCTCCCATGCCGGGCATGTTGATGTCCATGAAAATCAAGTCCGGCCGTTCCCTCAAGATCGGA
>JAJZQA010000158.1 GCA_021810985.1 Deltaproteobacteria bacterium | reverse complement strand
TTGTGGTTTGAATCAGATGATATCGTCCTGTCCCTGCTTTCCATTATTGTCGCGCATGCCACGGGCGGTTTTTTTTGGCTGCTGCCGGTATTCTCTCCTGTGGTCAGCACCCGGATCAAACGAAATTTCCCCCGTGGTTTCGGGAAGCACGTTCTGTACTTCCTCGGCATTGTGAAAATAAAGGGCTCTCCTGATGCCTTTGTAAAGGAGTTTGTCGAATGAAGCGATCAAAGTATCTTCAGGCGGTCTCAAACGTTTTTGCGCAGAACCGGTTGCTGAAGTTTGCCATGCTCTGCCTTGGCTTCGCGTCCATTGCCAGTACCCTGGGCTCTCTCAAGGCTTTAAATAGCCAGAAGATTGTTCTTGTCCCACCTAATGTCAACAGTCAGATGTGGGTTTCCGGAAACAAGGCGTCGGACGAATACCTGAAAGAGTTTGCCCGGTATATTGCCGCACTGGCATTTTCCTATCATCCCGGCACGGTCCGCAAACAATTCAGCGAGTTGCTTGCTATGTATACGCCAGGGGAGTTCGAGAACGCGCAAAAAGTATTCTACTCTCTTGCGAACAAAATCGAGGAAGCACGAGTTGCGAGCACTTTTTATGTGAATGAAATCAGTAATTGGGAAAACCGCACTATTGAGGTGAAGGGTTACAAAACCACCTTTTTCCCAGACAAGACGTCTGAGGAAATCCAGACGTCATACTTTATTGCCTATGTGATAAACGACGGCAAATTTCAGATCACGAGCATCATGGACAAAGAAGCAGAGACCAAGAAAGAGGCCCTTAATGCAAAGAAATAGCATTCTGTCACTGGTGTTCACCATAGTACTTGTGGCGCTGTCTTCCCTGTCAAACGCAGCGGAGCAAGCAAAATTTCCGCTGAAATATCCGACACCGGAAAAAGTGGCAGCGGAACCGGCTGGGGTAGGGGGCGCTGATAATCATGAAACACTCCGATATGCAGAGACCAGCTCGAATAACACGGTCCTTCCGGAGATAACTACTCCTGTTGACATGTCCGCCACCGATTTGAATCGGATCAGTTGTCCATCAGATATAAAAGACGCCCTTACTTCCGCGGAAAAGGGCGTAATTGTCAAAATATCCGGGAAAGATGTTTTCGTAAAGTTCAAGGTCCTGAAAACTCCGGAGGGCAAACTCAAGTATTCAGCGAACCGCACGGAACTTTTTGTGGTTTGCGGCGACAGCACGTACAGCCTGATAGCACAACCGAAAATGATCTCTTCACAAATGATTCGACTTGGATCCGGTACAGAAAAAAGGATTCAGGAAAATCAATCCATCTATGGTTCTTTGCCGTTTGAAAAGAAAATCATCCGAGCAATCAAGGACATCTACACAGAACAGATTCCGGACTCTTATGCAGTCACGGACATTAATCGACACATCGGAAATTATCAGGAGTTCAGCGTAATAAGCCGCCGCTCCGTAGAAATAGAAGGGGAAGGTCTCCGCGTTGTCGAGATGGAAGTCATCCTCAAACCTGGAACGCGTCAGTTCAAGCTCAACGAGAAATTCTTCCTGAATAAACAATTTACTACCAACCCAGTAGCCGTCTCGTTGGAAAAGCAAGTGGTGAACGTCGGCGAGCATGTTCGCGTCTTTATCGTTGAGCAGCGACCGGAGAAGCAGATGTCTGAAATCAAATTCACCCACCTTGAGAAACTCCAGGACGATACTTCAGCCGACTTGCCGCAGAAGTCACTGCGACCGGCTGCGTCCCGTGTCGGCAACGATTTTAAGCAGGAGGGGGGAGACCAATCATGAAGGCCATGTTCAAGGAAAAGTGGAATACCCTTTCGCCGAAAACTCGAAAATCGATAGTTCTGCTTGCTTGTGGAAGTATCCTCCTTTTTGTTGTTGTGCTGGGATGGCTCAACAGCAAGGCAAGTGGCGTTAAAGTAGGAAACAAAGAGGCCGCCCAGCAGGAAATCAAGCTGGAGGATGGTGTCATTGAGAAATCGAAAACTGCCGATTACGAACTTCGCCTCGCGCAAACTCAAAAGCAATTGGAAGCGCTCAAGCAGGGCAAGCCTATTGATGAAAGTCTTGCGGAACTTGATCCGCGGGCAACATCGAACTTTGTTGCACCGATTGTAGCAAAGAACTATTCCGAAACGACCGAAAACGATGGCAGATCCGGGACTCCAGCCGATCTTCCCGGGACTCCTTCAGGAGCTTCCAGTAGTAAATCAGCGGCCGTATTGCCGCCATTACCACCGCCGCCGGTGGCGAATTCTTCGACACCGCTAGGAGGTTTCGGCGGAATTGGTGCTGCTCAGTCAGTCGCACCCCTGCCGGTCCCTGACCAAGAGTTGGGTGACATCCTCATGGTTTCATCCTCAGCGGCTGATAAACCCACGACTTTAACTGAAGTGAAAGAAGGTAAAAAAAAAGGCCTGACAACGGTGTATTTACCACCTTCTTTCATGGAGGCGACCCTTCTTTCAGGTTTGGACGCACCTACAGCGGGAGCGGCGAAGGGAAATCCGGTACCTGTGCTGATTCGCGTGAAAACCCCGGCTGTGTTGCCCAATGAAGTCAAAGCACAACTGACAGGCTGTTTTTGCATCGCAGACGGCCGCGGGAATCTCAGTACGGAGCGGGCAGAGTTGACGCTGGTCTCCATCAGTTGCCTCGACCGGAGGGGTGGAGCTCTCATTGACCAGAAAATAAAAGGTTTTGTGGTGGACGCTGACGGGAAGATCGGGCTGCAGGGAAGAGTTGTTGCCAAGTTTGGGGCAGTTGTCGCGAGGTCAATGCTGTCCGGTCTCCTTGTCGGGGCAGGAGATGCCTTCAAAGCACAGGCGACAACATCGTCAATCAGCCCTTTGGGAACCACCCAGTCCCTCAATTCGAAAGACTTGGGGATGGCAGCGCTTGGGAACAGCCTGTCGGAAGGATTCAAGGAGATACAGAAATTTTACATGGAGCTTGCCCGCGAATCTATGCCGATTATCGAAGTTGGTGCAACTAAGCGCATTACGCTGGTTGTTTCTGAAGGTCTGAATCTTGAGATCAAGAAATTGAAAGGATTTGGAGCGAGACAATGAAAGAACTTTCTACCCAAAAGCCGTTATTTTCAAAGCGAATTAGCACGCGTAAAGCGATCATTTTTGTAGTTTCGCTTGTCTTCTCACTCCCAGGCTGCGCCGTGATCAATCCCTATGAAAGCGATTTCTCCTGCCCGGAAACCTTCCACGGTAAATGCATCTCTGTGCAGGGCGCCTATGACGAATCTCTCTCGGGCAAAGATGATAGTTACGAAAGTGCCATCGACAACTGCATCGGCGGGAAATGCCCGGAGCGGGCCGTGAGGTCACGTTAGACGCTCAGGACCGATTCGGTCGAGGACAGAAACTATAACGCCTACCGATCCGCACTCTATAGCCGCTATGACCAGCTGCTGCGGGAGCCTCAGACCCCTGTGGTTGTGCCGCCGAAAGTCATGAGAATACTGATGCTTCCTTATAAAGGGCAGGATGGCGAGTTCTTCATGTACCGGTATGCCTATTTTTTCACTGAGGAACCGAAGTGGATCCTCGGTGACAGTGTCGAAGCATTCGAGGACTAATCGGAAAGGATTACGTAATGCCATTAGCCTTTTTGAAATCAGCAGTTTTTGGCAGCAAGGGCGGTTTAAGTATGCGAGAGCTGCATAAGCTCTCGCAGCGGGATAAGTTTTCCGACTACCTCCCCTGGGTTTCCTATGATGAGGAGACTCGCCTGTTTTACATGTCGGACGATACGTGCGGTTTCGCCTGGGAATGCAGTCCGCTGTTTTTTGCCAGCGAAACAACGGTAAATATCCTTGAAGGGATATTCCGGTCGAACCTCCCGGAAAAATCCGTACTGCAGTTCATCCTCTTTGCTGACCCCTGCATCGACGATATTTTGGAGGATTACTGCCGGCTTAAGGCTCGTCAGGACAGCATTGTTTCCCTCGTGAATGAGAATCTGCCTCGATATTTCAAGGACGGCAAGTATGGCTTGAAAAATATGGGCAAAATACCCCTCCGTCGATTTCGACTCTTCTTTACCCTGAAGTTTCCGGAGAAAGAACTGGAAAGCGTCAATCTTCCCCATATCTGGACTACTCTCGGCGAGATTCTCAAAGGAGCATCCCTTTTCCCCGAACCGATGGATGCATCGGCATTACTCGAGTGGGCTCGCTGCATTCTCAACGATAAAACGTCATTCAATAACTTTCGCTATGACGACAATATCCCGATTCGAAAACAAACAATTTTGGGGACAACCATCAAAAAAAGCAGCAACCGACTGGATTTTGGGAAAAGGATCTTCCGCTGCATGACACCGAAATCATTTCCTCCCGATGTCGATCCAACACAGATCAACAGGTTGTTTGGCGGAATTGATGGGATGAGTTCGGACGACAACCAGATGTCGCTGCCATTTATTTTTACTTTGAATGTTCTGATGGAAAACCAGAAAAGCCAAATACACCGAAAAACCAACCTGATACTCCGTCAGCAGGCGGTGGGCTCGTTCGCTCCGTCGCTGATGCGAAAACGAGATGAACACATGTGGGCCGCTGACGAACTGGAGAGGGGGACAAAATTTCTCAGGATCGTGCCAATTTTCTGGGTCTACGGTGACGATGAAACGCAAGTGAGCGAGGCTTTAATCCGTGCTCGCCGGATCTGGGATGGCGAGGGATTTGTTATGCAGGAGGACGAAGGCATTCTTATCCCTCTCCTGCAATGGAGCCTGCCATTTGGTCTCTGTGATGTCGGGTCAAACGTGAATATGGTTGATCGTCACTACCTGGCACCCATTGATACAATCTCTACCTGCCTTCCTGTTCAAGGTGACTTTGCTGGATTTGGCAATCCAGTTGCGCTGTTTACCGGCCGAAAGGGTCAACTGTTTGGCCTCGATATCTACAGCAGCGGTGCAAATAATCATAACGCTTTCGTAGCTGCCGAATCAGGCGCCGGCAAGAGTTTCTTCATCAACTACATGATTTACAACTATTACTCTGTTGGCAATATGATCCGGATTATCGATATTGGCAGATCCTACGAGAAGGCCACCAAGCTTTTCAAAGCTCGCTACCTCGATTTTACCGAAGACTCCGACGTTAATCTGAACCCTTTTACCTCAATCGTGGACCCCGAATTTGACGTCCCCGTAATTGCTCCCATTGTCGCCCAGATGGTGTTTTCGGCTGGCGCATCCCAACCTACTGAGGTTGATATGAACCTCATTAAATTGGGGGTGAGGTGGGCCTACGAAAACGAGGGAAACGATGCGTGCATCGATACGGTGCACTATTACTTGTCGAATTTCGATCAGGTGCAGGGGTCTGAAAGCCTGGAAATCCGGGAGTCAGCCAGAAAACTCGCATTCAACCTCCACAACTTCACCTCAAAAGGTGTCTACGGAAGATTTTTTAACGGCAAATCGACGTTCAACATCGCCAGCGACGATTTTTGCGTATTGGAACTCGACCAGCTGAAACCTCGCCCCGACCTGTTCCGCGTTGTCACCATGCAGGTTGTCAATGCCGTTACTCAGGAACTTTACCTGTCAGACAGATCAAGAAAAAGGATGATTTTTTTCGACGAAGCCTACCAGTTTCTCGGAGAATCCGGCCATATCAAAGGGGTCATTGAGGAAGGATATCGCCGGGCTCGAAAATACGGCGGTTCGTTCTGGGTTATTACCCAGTCGATTCTCGACACCAAGTCGTTCGGTAGTGTCGGTGAAGTCATCCTCAACAACAGCGCATACAAATTCTACATGGAATCACATGATTTCGAAAAGGCACGCGCTGAGAAACTGGTTGATTATGATGATTTTACGCTGAAAATCCTCAAATCCCTGAAAACCAAGAAACCAAACTACAGCGAAATCTTCATGGATACCCCTTTTGGCAAAGGTGTTGGAAGGTTGCTTGTTGATCCGTTCAGCTATTACGTATTCACGTCCTCTTCGGAAGAAGTCTCCGAAATCGAGGCAATGGTGGATGGTGGAGTACCGTATGAAGATGCTATTCGTGCAATGGTCACGAAATATCGTTCTTAGTCTGCTGGCTATAGGAATAAGTTGTCCTGCCATTTCGGGGCCGATTGAAGATGCCAAGAACGCTGGTTTCACCTCGGGGAACACGGTGCAGAGTCTTTTCGGCGAAAAGGAAAGCCTCAACACCAATCTGTCGGTGCCGATGACTGACAATACTTCCCAGATGAAGACCATTGACGGAAGCACTTCTTTTTCCGCAAACCTTACCAGCCCTTCCTCCGCATCCTTCTTGAAAATTCTTATGCAGCCCTCTGCCTCTGGTGACCTTCAGGTGGTGAACGTAAGCCAGGATCTCGGTATG
>JAJZQA010000157.1 GCA_021810985.1 Deltaproteobacteria bacterium | reverse complement strand
TTCCGTGATCGGCCTCGGCTATGTGGGGCTCCCCGTGGCAGTTGCATTTGGCAAAAAAAACAGAACCATCGGCTTTGACGTCAATCCGGAGCGGATCCGCGAATTGCGGGAAGGCCATGACCGGACCGGCGAAGTATCTACCGCTGAACTTGCCGAGACCGATCTCCTCTTCACTGCGTCCATCGATGAGTTGCGGCAAGCAGACTTTCACATCGTCGCGGTGCCGACCCCGGTGGATGATGCAAAACGGCCTGACCTGACGCTGTTGCTGAAGGCTTCGGAAACGGTCGGGAACGCCCTGAAAATAGGGGACATCGTCGTCTATGAATCCACGGTCTACCCCGGCGCCACCGAGGAGGAATGCGTCCCGGTTCTGGAGCGGGTCTCCGGTCTCACCTGCGGCAAGGACTTCAGCGTTGGCTACAGCCCAGAACGGATTAATCCCGGCGACAAGGAACATACCTTCACTAAAATCAGAAAGGTTGTCTCCGGTTCCGACCAGGAGACCCTCGAGATCGTATGCTCGGTGTACGAAGCCGTGGTAACGGCCGGAGTGCACCGGGCCGCCAGCATCAAGGTAGCCGAAGCGGCCAAGGTCATCGAAAACACCCAGCGTGACCTGAACATCGCCCTGATGAACGAACTGGCCCTGATCTTCGATCGGCTCGGCATCGACACCCTCGATGTACTTGAGGCGGCCGGTACCAAGTGGAATTTCCTCCCCTTCCGGCCCGGCCTGGTTGGCGGCCATTGCATCGGTGTCGACCCCTACTACCTGACCCACAAAGCGGAAAAGATCGGCTATATCCCCCAGGTAATCCTAGCGGGACGGAGAATCAACGACGGCGTCGGCAAGTTCATCGCCCAGCGCACAATACGGGAGATGATCCAAGCTGGGCAGTATATTCTCGGTTCCATGGTGACCGTCCTCGGCCTCACCTTCAAGGAAGATTGCCCGGACATCCGCAATTCCAAGGTTATCGACATCATCCGGGAACTTCAGGAATATGGAATTACCGTCCAGGTCCATGACCCTTTGGCCGATCCGGCCGAAGTGCGGCATGAATACGGACTGGACATGGCTGCCTTCGATCAGCTTCAACCAGCCGCCGCCGTTGTTGTAGCGGTCGCCCATCGGCAATATCGCAACATGCCGGTAACCGAATTCAAGGGCCTGCTGAATGGCTCGGTCCTTGTGGATGTAAAGGGCATGTTGAAACCAGAAGAAGTGGAAGCGCAAGGAATCAGGTTCTGGAGGCTGTGAATTTCATTGCATGTGCACTGAGATTTTATGTCATTTGCGCTTTTCGCTGTGTCCCGCGCGGTCCTGAGTTGAAACTGCCGAATAGCCGCAGGCCGAGGTGCCAAAGCATGCTGTCATGATTGCGGTCCAGGAACTGTAAGTCGGCAAATTCGGGACTTATGGTGGAAAAGCCACATAATGACAGCCCCTATTTCCGGAACCCAGCAAAAAATCTGTCACCATTTCAAGTGGGGGTCTCTCCCCCAGGCCTATCTCCTTGACACTTCCCTGCAACGGTAATACTTTTAGCCTGATAGCACCGAGTGAATCTTAAATTCGTATTTTATTGGAGATAGCATGAAAAAACTTACCTGTTTCAAAGCATACGACATCCGCGGCAAGCTCGGCGACGAGTTGAACGAAGAGGTCGCCTACCGGATCGGCCGGGCCTTCGGCGAGTTCCTGAAACCGCGCCGTGTGGCGGTGGGCGGCGATGTGCGGCTGACCAGCGAAACGTTGAAAGCCGCCCTGACCGAGGGACTGCTGGACTCCGGGGCCGACGTTGTCGATCTCGGCATGACCGGGACCGAAGAAGTGTATTTTGCCGCCTTTCACCTGGACGTGGATGGCGGCATCGAAGTCACCGCCAGCCACAACCCGGCCGACTACAACGGCATGAAACTGGTTCGCGGCGGGGCGAAGCCGATCAGCGGCGATACCGGCCTGAAAGAGATCCAGCGATTGGCGGAAGAAAACAACTTTCCGCCGGTGACCCGGCGCGGCAGCCTGACCAGCGTGAATATTCTGGCCGACTATGTCGAGCACCTGCTCGGCTATCTGGACCTGTCCTGCCTGCGCCCGTTGAAGCTGGTGGTCAATGCCGGCAATGGCGCGGCCGGGCACGTGATCGATGCCCTGGAAGAGCGTCTGGCGGCGGCAGAGGTGCCGCTCCAGTTCATCAAGGTCCACCACGAACCGGACGGCACCTTCCCCAACGGCATCCCCAACCCGCTGCTGCCGGAATGCCGCGCCGCCACCGCTGAAGCGGTACGGACTCACGGCGCCGATGCCGGCATCGCCTGGGATGGCGATTTCGACCGCTGTTTCCTCTTCGACGACCGGGGCGAATTCATCGAAGGTTACTACATCGTCGGCCTCTTGGCCGAAGCCTTCCTGCTCAAGCATCCGGGGGAAAAGATTATCCACGATCCGCGCCTCACCTGGAACACGATCGATATGGTCACCGCCGCAGGCGGCATTCCGATCCAGAGCAAAACCGGCCACGCCTTCATCAAGGAACGGATGCGCGCCGAAGACGCCATTTACGGCGGTGAAATGAGCGCCCACCACTACTTCCGTGATTTCGCCTACTGCGATAGTGGCATGATCCCCTGGCTGCTGGTGGTGGAGTTGATGAGCCGTCGTCAGTCCTCCCTCTCGGCACTGGTGAGCGAACGCATGGCGCTGTTCCCCTCGCCCGGAGAAATCAACTCCACCGTCGCCGACCCGTGCGCCGTCCTGCAGCGGGTAGAGGAATACTTCGCCGACAGGGACGCCGAGATCGACCGCACCGACGGCCTGAGCATGATCTTTGAAAACTGGCGTTTCAACCTGCGCATGTCCAACACCGAACCGGTGATCCGGCTGAATGTTGAAACACGCGGGGACATCGAACTGATGGAGAGAAAGACGGGGTTGTTGCTTCATTTGATTAGGGGGTAGGTTTTTGGTTGCAAAATTAGAGCACTTGAACTATTCAGGGAGTACAGCTTGCATGTAGTCCCTGAAAAACTATGCATTCTTCTCATCCGTTCTTGTCCCGCCTCAGCCGGAAATTGACTTTCTGATTTGAGGCGGGACAGAAAAGCGAGCCCGTTTTTAACTCAAAACCAAAAACCAAAAACTAAAAACTGTTTTTTCCCCTGAAACTCCTGTATCCTGTACCCGTGAAAAGCATAGAACTGACCTACCCCTTTGACAATTCGCCGGAACGTCTCGACCTGTTTATTTCCCGCGAGGTTCCTGAACTTACCCGCTCCGCGGTTCAGCGCCTGATTGACACAGGGCTGATCACGGTGAATGGTGTCCCACCCCGTCCTTCCCTGAAACTGAAGGGCGGCGAACAGGTTTTTATCGAAATCCCCCCGCCCGCGCCTGCCGTACCCCTGGCTGAAGAGCTTCCCCTGGTGATTCTCTACGAAGACAGCGACCTGATCGTATTGGACAAGGCGGCCGGAATGTCGGTGCATCCCGGAGCCGGGAACCCTGACGGAACCCTGGTGAATGCCCTGCTCTCCCACTGCGACGATCTTTCCGGAATTGGCGGCGAGATCCGCCCGGGGATTGTGCACCGCATCGATAAAGACACAACCGGCGTCATTGTGGTGGCGAAAAACGACCAGGCCCACCTGGCGTTGGCCCGCCAGTTCGAGGAGCACAGCATCAAGCGGGTCTATTTTGCCCTGGTCTACGGTTCGCCAAAAACCGATAAGGGCCGGATCGAAGCGGCCATCGGCCGCCACCCGGTGGACCGGAAGAAAATGTCGGGTAACGCCCGCCGGGGCAAGCATGCCGTAACCCACTGGAAGGTGATCGGCCGCTACGGTCCGGTAACGGCCGTGGAGCTGCGCCTGGAAACCGGCCGCACCCACCAGATTCGCGTCCATCTCTCCGAGGCGGGCTTTCCGCTGCTGGGAGACCCGGTCTACGGCAGCTCCGGCCGCCTTACCGGACTGAAGGATCCGGCACTGCAGGCACTGATCAGGAAATTGGGACGACAGGCGCTCCACGCCCGCATCCTCGGCTTTCTTCACCCGGTCAGCGGCGAGTTCCTGGAATTCTCCTCGCCACTGCCGGAGGATATGGCCCGGATTTTAGAACACCTTGAAAAAAGCTGTTCTTAGTTTTTGGTTTTTGATTTTTAGTTAAAGGCCGAAACGTAAGACATAAGATGATAAATTCAGTTTTTGGTTTTTGGTTCTTGATTTTTGGTTCATGGCCAGAACGTAAGAAGTGCAAAACAAAACAAAGGCGAACAAAAGGTTTCCCAACTCAAAACTAAAAATCAAAAACTTAAAACCGCCTCTCTAAAGGAGTTTTTCGTGCAGTTACAGAAATCAGGCAAAGTCCACTATTTCGGCTCGCAATTGCTGGCCGCCCCGGGCATTTCGGCCCAGGGATTTACCACTCGCCACGAAGGGGTCTCGCGCCCTCCTTATAACTCTTTGAACCTGGGTCTTTCCACCCAGGACTCCTGCCACAGCGTCGAGGGAAACCGGAGCCTGCTGACCAGGGCCTTCGGTACCCGGCTAGAGCGACTGGTCTCCGTCACCCAGGTGCATGGTGCAGACCTTCTGGTACTGGACGAACCCAACGAAGATTTTTCCCATTTTCAGAAATTGGAATGCGACGGTATAGTTACCAATCAGCCCGGGGTGATGATCGGAATCTGCGTGGCGGATTGTGTGCCGATCCTGCTTCTGGATCCGGTCAAGCGGGTAATCGCCGCCCTCCATGCCGGCTGGAAGGGAACCGCCCAGGGCATCGCCAGAAAAGGGGTTGATGCGATGGTCACTGTCTTCGGCTCGGATCCCGGCGCCATCCTGGCCTCAATCGGTCCGGCCATCGGCCCCTGCTGCTACGAGGTGGACGCACCGGTAGCCGAGGCTTTCCGCACCGGGACCATGCCGTTCGAATCCTTTGCCAAGGCATCCGGCCCCGGCAAATGGCGCCTGGACCTGACTGAAGCCAACCGCAATCAACTGTTCAGGGCCGGTCTCGCAGAAAAGAACGTGGAAGCCAGCAGCCTCTGTGTTTCCTGCGAAAAGGACCTGTTCTTCTCCTATCGGCGCGACAAGGGCGAAACCGGCCGCCAGATGGGCTTTATTATGCTGCAAGAGAAATAGAAGCTGTTTTTGGGTTGGTGGGGGGCGCCCTCTGTGGTTGTCCCCGGTTTTCTGTGGGCAGGCACGGGGGCCTGCCCCTACGCTCACAACTCATCACTGATTTTCTGAGGGGGGTTTTCGAATGGCAAAAATTCTCGTCACCGGCGCCGCCGGTTTTATCGGTTTCCACTTATCCCGGCGGCTGCTGGAGCGGGGCGATGAGGTGGTCGGCTTCGATAATCTCAACGACTATTATGACGTGACCCTGAAAGAAGCACGGCTGAAGCAGCTGGAGGGGCGCGACGGCTTTACCTTCATCAGGGGTGACCTGGCCGACCGGGACGGGATGGCTCGGCTGTTTGCGGAAGGGCGGTTCAACAAGGTTGTGCACCTGGCAGCCCAGGCCGGCGTCCGTTATTCGCTGATCAACCCCCATGCCTATATCGACAGCAACATCAGCGGCTTCATGAATATCCTCGAAGGCTGCCGGCACAATGAGGTGGAACACCTGGCCTATGCCTCATCCAGCTCCGTGTATGGCGCCAACACCCGGATGCCCTTTTCCGTGCATGACAACGTAGACCACCCGGTCTCCCTCTATGCCGCAACCAAAAAAGCCAACGAACTGATGGCCCACACCTACGCCAGCCTCTACCAAATCCCCTGCACCGGCCTGCGTTTCTTCACCGTGTACGGTCCCTGGGGGCGTCCCGACATGGCGCTCTTTCTCTTTACCAAGGCAATTCTCGAGGGGAAACCGATCGATGTCTACAATGAAGGAAAGATGCGGCGGGATTTCACCTTTGTGGACGATATCGTCGAGGGTGTGATTCGGGTGACGGACCGGACCGCAACGGCAAACCCGGCCTGGAGCGGAGATCAGCCCGACCCCGGCACCAGCTATGCGCCGTACCGGATTTACAATATCGGCAACAACAGCCCGGTGGAGCTGCTGCGCTTCATCGAGGTGCTGGAAGAAAAACTCGGCAAGAAGGCAATCCGGAATCTGCTCCCCATTCAGCCGGGAGATGTACCCGCCACCTGCGCTGACGTGGATGATCTGATGCGCGATGTCGGTTTTGCGCCGAAAACGTCGATTGAAGAGGGGATCGGGCGGTTTGTGGAGTGGTATCGGGGGTACTACCAGTAGTGAGTTTTTAGTTTTTAGTTTTTGGTTGAAAACGGATTACATTGTCAGGTGATCCTGAGATTGGTCAAAAGCATTTTTTCCCTTGAATACAGGTAAATTTTCACGATGAGAGCCATGCATAAAGAAAACCCCTGCAGTTTTGCAGGGGTTTTCTT
>JAJZQA010000156.1 GCA_021810985.1 Deltaproteobacteria bacterium | reverse complement strand
CAGGCGGTGCCGGCCGCCAGCGCAAAACCGACGACAATTCCGGATAACCCGCCGGCCAGTGCCAGCCAGCGGAACCGGGATGACTCTTCGGTCCTGACCAGGACACCGTCAGGGTAGGGTGCCGAGGTCAAAGAGTCGATCTGCGTTTCGGTAAAGCCCACCCGAACCAGTTCATCTACCGCCGTCGCCGCGGATTCGCAATCTCTGAAAATTCCCAGAATTTCCATGACTCACTCCTTCCCCGCGATCGAGGACAGCCGGGCGCGCCCCATGGGGACCTTGGCCTCACGCAGTTCGAGTTCACGTACATCGGAAAGTGCCACAATCGGGAAAAATTTGGCAAACAGGGTGAAGAGCAGGGCGAAACCGGCCAGCGCGGCGAGGTTTACCAGGGTCTCCACCAGGGAAGGAGAGTAGGTTCCCCAGGCAAAGGGCATGTTTTTGTGGGAAAGTGTCGGCACGATGATCAGGAATCGCTCGATGAACATGGCGACATTTACCCATAGTGACACCATCAACATTACACCGATCGAACGACGCATCTTCCTGAAACAGAGGAAGATGATCGGCAACAACGAATTGCCCACCAGCATGATGAGTAGTTGCGGGGTGTAGTTGCTGGACAGAAAGCTGAAAACTTCCCATTCAATCGGTTCATGGGCATACCAGGTGATATGGACCTCGACGAAATAGGCGTAAGTCCAGAGCAGGGAGATCACCAGCAGCAGTTTGCCCATGTTGTCGAAGTGCAGCGGAGTCAGATATTCTTCCAGACGGAAAATCTTCCGGATGATAATCATCAGGGTAATTACCGCGGCGACACCGGAAAGAATCGCCCCGATGACGAAGTACGGGGGAAAAATCGTGCTGTGCCAGCCGGGCACCACGGTTACGGCAAAGTCCCAAGCTACGATTGAGTGCACCGAGACCGCCACTGGGATGATCAGGGCCGCCATCAGGGTCGAGGCCTTGTGGTAAATCGACCATTCGCGGGCGCTGCCGCGCCAGCCCATGGCCAAAACGGCGTACACTTTGTGTCGCCAGCCTGTGGTTCTGTCGCGGACCACGGCCAGGTCCGGCAACAACCCCAGGTAGAGGAACAGAGTGCTGCCGATGATGTAGGCGGTGATGGCAGTCATGTCCCATAACAGCGGTGAACGGAAGTTCGGCCACAGCCCGCGCTGGTTGGGGTAGGGGATCATATAGAAGAATGTCCAGTTGCGTCCGAGGTGGATCAGCGGAAACAGTCCGGCTACGGTAATGCAGAAAACAGTCATTGCCTCCGCCGCGCGCAGGATTGGTCGTCGCCAGTGGGCCCGGGAAAGGCGCAGAATGGAGGAGACCATGGTGCCGGAATGGGAGAGGCCGACCCAAAAGACGAAGCCGGTGATGTAGAAGCCCCACATGACCGGGCGGTTTTTGCCGGTAACATACATGCCGTTCATCATTTGCCAGGTGAAGGCGGCGAGACCACAGGCCACCACTGCCCCGAGAAAGAAGGCCAGCAGGTACCAGCCCAGGGTGGGCGGGCGCAGTGAGGAGAGCAGCTCATCATTGACTTGCGAGACGCTCTTGGTTGTTACCGGGGGCTCAGACATGCTCACGACCTCCTCCCTTGAGGTACACCACCGAGGGGTGCGTGCCCAAGTGCTCCAGCAGGTGGAAGCGACGCGGGCTCCGGGCCAGCCGTGCCGCACGGCTTGCGGGGTCGGCCAGGTTCCCGAAGGTCATGGCTTCAGCCGGGCAGGTCTGGGCGCAGGCCGGCTGTATCTCACCATCTTGAATTGTCCGGCCTTCCGCCGAGGATTCTTCCTTGGCGCGGCGGATGCGCTGAATGCAGAAGCTGCACTTTTCCATCACGCCCCGCGCGCGGACGGTAATGTCCGGAGAAAGCTGATTGTCCAACGGTTTGGGCCATTCGTGGGGGTAGAAGTTGAAAACCCGCACGGCATAGGGACAGTTGTTGCCGCAGTAACGGGTGCCGACACAGCGGTTGTAAACCTGGCCGTTCAGGCCGTCGGGGTTGTGGTAGCTGGCATAGACGGGGCAGACCGGCTCGCAGGGTGCGTCCTGACAGTGTTGGCACATGACCGGCAGGAAGCGTACCCTGACGTCGGGGTACTCACCCACCCAGAAACGCTCGATACGCAGCCAGTGCATGTTGCGCCCCTCGGCGATTTCCTGCTTTTCGCAAATTCCCACGTTGTTCTCGGCTTGGCAGGCCACGACGCAGGCACCGCAGCCGGTGCAGCGGTCCAGATCGATCACCATTCCCCATTTGTACGGACTGGTCAGTTTTTCCATGGTTAATGCATCCTTATTGCGGTAATTCTCAACGCCATTAAATCCCTATCAAGTCACCGCGGTAGCTACCCTCGGGATGTCCGGCTGACACCAGATCACCCTTCTTCGAGATGCGGGTTACCCTCACCCGGGTGGCATTCCAGGCCGCTAGCTGTTCCTTTCCGTTAAGTAGCGACAATAACGTGAGAGGATTTACGCCCCTGTCTTTGGCATAACGCCCACCGCCATGGTGTCCTTGCCCAAGAGGGATGGCGACCATATCGGGTCGAATGCCCGGGTAGACCACCGCCGGCAGGCGTAATGAACTTCGAGGTGAAGTCACTTCAACCAGATCGCCTTGGCTGATTCCCAGCGAGGAGGCAGTCTTGGGGTTAATTTCGATCCAGCTGCCCCAGACTACCGTGCTCATCGGGTCAGGCAATTGCTGCAACCAGGGGAGCACGGCGCCGCGGCCGTCATGAAAGGCGGTTGAGGGATACACCTGCAAATGCAAGGGAAATTTATTCGCCTCTCCGGCAAAAGCGGGAGTGGGCGGATCCGCTATGACGGCTGAGGAGGCCCAGCGATAGTGCTTTTCCGGAGCCTGGTCAGGTGCGAAATGACCCCCGCCGCTGAGAAGCTCAACCCAGAGTAACTCTAAATCCTCTTCCTTTTCGGAACTGAAGCGCTGGGCCTGCGAAAACTTTAGATACTCCACAAAGGATTCCTCGGGCAGGGCGGCAGCCAGCGGTCCGCCCAATCGTGAGGCCGTTGCCAGCAGCACATCGGCGAACTGGCGGGTATCATAGAGCGGTGTGACCACCGGCTGCATTGTTCCGTAGACCATGGTGCGGGAGCCGGCAAGCGGAACCACGTCTCCCCAGCTTTCCAGAGCCGCATGGTCGGGAAGTATCAGTTCTGCCTGCAGGGCGGTGTCGTCAAGCACTGTGGCAAAACTGACGATGAACGGTACCGTGTCCAGCGCTTCCTGGAACCCGGTGACCGGCGGTACGGTGTGAACCGGGTTGCCTTTTATTAAAGCAGCTTTGATCTTCCCGGCACGCATGCTGGCAATCAGTGCAAGCAATTCGCTGAATGAGCTTTCTTTGCGGAGCAACGCACCTGTGGAGGGATCCGCGCTTGCAGGATAGACTCCACCCGGTCGGTTCAAATTGCCCACCAGGGTGTTCAGCAGTTGAATGGCGCGGACTGCTTCAAGACCGTTGCTCTGGAAGGCGACTGATTCACCGGCCATGGCCAGTGACGGCCGGGTGGTGGCAAACTCGCGGGCCACCTCAACGATGGAATTCTTCGCCAAACCGGTCGCGTCTGCTACGCGCTGCAGGTCGTAGTTCCGTAAGCGGGCCAGGAGCTCTTCCGGCCGGATGCCGCTGTTGGAGAGAGCGGCTTTGTCATGGAGCGATCCTGCCAGGATCAGCCGGGCCAAGCCCAAAGCCAATACTCCCTCGCTGCCCGGCTTGGCCGGCATCCAGCGGTCGGCGGAAGCACCGGTCAGGGACATGCGGCCGCCGATATAGGTGAAATGCCCACGAACCGTATCCCGCCCCTGGCGCATCCGGCCGAAGGCGTTACCGTACTGGACGGGAGACAGGTGGTTCTCCACGAAGTCGGCTCCAAAACTGAGCAGGTAACGGGTCTCGGCAAGGTCGTAGAACGGGAGGTCCGGCTGGCCGAAGGAGTACCGGTTGGCCAGACGCAGCCAGTCAGGAGCTAACAGTTCGTACGCGAGATGGTGGGTTGAGCCGAAGGATCGCATGAAGACACCGGTCAGAGTGGCCAGGGAGCCGGTGAGCTGTGGTGTCAACAGGGCCAGGCTGCCGGTGTTGGGTTCCTGCTGCAATTCTTTCAGTGTGTCGCTAAGAAGATCGAGAGCCTCGCTCCAGGAAATCTTCTGGAATTTTCCAGAACCGCGCGGTCCGCTGCGTCTGAGCGGCTGTTGTATCCGGTCAGGATGGTACAGTTCCTGTAATGCGGCCTGACCCCGGGCGCAAAGCCGGCCCCGGTTAACCGGGTGTCGGGGATTTCCCTCGATTTTCTTGGCCCGCCCTTCCGAGACCCGGACCAGGATACCGCAGCCGGCCGGACAGCCGCTGCAAGAACTGGCATAATAGGTGGCCTTGCCCGGGGTAACACCTTCATCAGGGGGGATGAGGTAGGGTATCAGTTTCTCGTTCTGACCCTGGCAGCCGGCCAAGAACGCACTGGCTACCGTCATTCCACCGAGTTGTAAAAAGGTTCTGCGTTTCATCAGTTCTCCCTCAAAGGTGACAGGTCCAGCAATCAATACTGGCTTTATGTTGCCGGTGACAGTCCAGGCACCAGCCCATCTTGAGACTCGCCGTACGGCTGATTCGCTCCATCGTTGCCACCTTGCCGTGACAGATGCCGCAGTCGATCCTGGCGCGGATGTGCATCATGTGGGGGAAGTAGACGTGGTCGGGAACATTATTGACCCTGATCCACGGAATCCCTTCGCCTTTGTCCCAATAGGCTATCAGTTTCTTGACCTCCGGTTTGTCAGGAGCGATAAAGAGGTGACAAGAGCGGCAGTCCGCCACCGCTGGGATGCCGGCAACCGTGGATTTCGGGGCGTAGCGGTGGCAATAGAGACAGTGGATGCCATTGTCGCCGGCATGCACTTTATGGCTGAAGGCGAGAGGTTGGACCGGAGAACGTTCCGTCAAATCCAACGGCAGCAGATACATCACTGCCAGGAGCGTAGCAATGGTGCCAATCGAGACGATCAGGCCGCCGACAAACCAGGATCTTTTCATAGACATCACCAGGTTGAAGCAAAGTAATTGGCTGTCAAGTTGGAAAAGGTAGTATTGGTATTAATAGTAGCAGGCACTGAGCGGCTGTCAAAATGAGACGGAGTACGCTACGCAAGTGGCAGGTAACATCGTCATGTTACCTGGCTTTTATCTGTGAGGGGGCATGGCAACGATGGGATGTGGTGTTCGGAGAATGCGGAGAAAATTCAACTTTTTCATTGCAAAAAGAGGGGCATCAATGGACTGGTGGATGAGCAAATCCGGTACAGATCTCGTGCCAGAACGAAAATTATCTGCACCGGATTTTCACCTTTTATTTATACCATAAAATTAGTATTCGCGGCTTGTGCCAAGACAAGTCCCCGCATACCGCAGGATGAAATAGAGACGGTTTGCTATGAGCAGTCAAATGACCCGTAGTGAATCGTCTTGGTGCCGGTAACGACGAAATGCTTGCCGAAGCGGGTATCCTCGACCATGGCTCCCGAATTGCCGCAGACCAGCATTGGTTTGCCGGTAATGAACAGATGGTGGTCGTCCAGCGGGAACGCATGGGGGAAACCGGGCATGGTGCCTTTATAGACAGCAACCTGACCGTAGTCTTCGCAGATATCTTCCAGGTTGAGTTTGAAGGTGCGCACAATGCGGTAGGTAAAAGCGGCAAGTCCTACCTTGGCGGCTGCATCCGGGTCGCTGATGGTGAGTTGCTGTTTCACGAAATTTCGGTAATCATTGCAGCCGAGATCCCGCAGCAACCTTCTCAGATCTTCGCAGTACAGGGCACCGGCAACACCGGCAAGAGCGAGGGGTTGGTCTTCGGCAAGGGCCGCCGGGAGTCTTCTGTCGGCAAGAATCGTGGAAAAGCAGAGCTCCCCGCCCGGCTTCAGCACGCGAAAAATCTCGGCGAAGACCGCTTTTTTATCCGGGGACAGATTGAGAATTTCATTGGCGATCACCACGTCCACCGAATTGTCCTTGATGCCGAGCGATTTGAGGTCTTCCGGATACCCTTTCAAAAACTCCACGTTCGGCTTTTTGTAACGGAATTTTTTCATCTGGCCGGCCAGATGTTTGTTGGCGACAGCAAGGAGTGAGTCCCGCATATCCAGGCCGATTACTTTGCCTTTGGACCCGACGAGACGCGAAGCGGCAAAGGCTGACTGGCCGCTGCCGCAACCGAGGTCGAGCACCACGCATCCTTCGAGATCCGGAGGGAGAGGGGAGGCACTGCCAAAGGGCGCTGACAGTATTTCCGGGTCGATGAGATCCAGAACCTCTTCCATCTCCGGATGCAGGAATTCCGACCGGCATCCGCAGCCGACGATTTCACAGTCGCGCAATACTTTTTCATAGTACATCGTAGATTTTTTCTGCTTCTGCGGCTCCTTTGCCATGCGTGATACCCCCTCAGA
>JAJZQA010000155.1 GCA_021810985.1 Deltaproteobacteria bacterium | reverse complement strand
CCGATCTGAATCCTGGCTCACGAGTTTCTCCCGCACCTGCGAGAGGATGTTCTGGTGGAGTTCGGACACCTCGTGTTCCCGAGGCACTTCAGACAACGGCTCTAGTTGAGCCTTGGCTACCGCATCAAATGCTCCGGAAGCGGCAGCGGTTTGGGGTACTGCGTGATTGCCACCCTGTGAGGTGGAATCGTGGCCAAGGTTCGAGTTGTTTTGCGAGGAATAACCTTCGGTATTCCGCACAATCTTCTCAGCCTCGCCGGCCAGGGAAATCTGCCGCCCATGTTCCTCCCGAACCTCCCCTTCCCGCGGGGAAATACGTCCTCGCTCGGTTCCCTGGACCGCCAAAGGTGCGACATCGGCGGTCATCGCCGGCCGGCCCATGGTGAGCGTCTGCGCCGGATTCAGGACGGTGACGCCACGGGGAAGCTCTCGCATAACCGTTTCCCCTTTTCCGGCGGGATTTTGATCATGCGGGACCTGTTTCATGGCAGGTCCATTTTCATGGCGAGCAACGTTGCCATGATCTTTGCCAACCAGCTTTTCTCCACCTGGAACTACCTCAGACATCTCCTTCAGATCCTGAGACACCGCGGATACTTCCAGTCCCGCGGTTTTTACCGTACCTGCTGCTTCCGCGTTCAGCGCGCTTACCTCGGTGTCCGCGTCTGAAATGCTCCTGATCCCCCTGGTTTCGGGCTGATCCAGTGACACCACCTGATTTTCAACTGTTTCAGCGGCATTACCGGCAACCGGTACGGCTAAAAAAGCTCCCCGTACCGATTCAGTAACAGTGTGAGCGACAGTTGCTGCCGTCTCAGGAAGCACAGGCACGTTTACAAAACCTGCCGAAAGCATTGCTAAAGCAGAATTTCCGGCACCATCAGCGCTCGTCTGCCGTAGACTCTCTCGAGTGGTACCATCCAAGTCAGATCCCTCGACCTTCTTCTCCCGAGTGGAAACATCCGCGGTAAGGAGAATTTCTGCTCCGGCAAACAACTCCGTTTCCAGCTGCCCTACGGACAGACCAGCTTTGCCCCCTCCGGACAGTGCCAGCCCCTGAACAGCAAGTCCTGCTCCTCTACCGTTCACCGGCAGACTGCCAGATAATCCGGATTGAATTGCTGCTGACTGTTGCACCAGCGTTGCCCCTGCCGCCAACGTTGCCTTGCTGAACATTTCTCTGAACTGCGGTGACGCTGCCGAAGTCCCGCTGGAAAAATCGGCTGAAACCGGAAGAGTAGCGGCACCAGGCGCAACAGCACTGGTTATCATCTGTGCTGCATCCATAATTTTCACCTCCTTTCTTGTGTAGTAATCCGGTGCGTGCGATGTCGCCCCGAAAATCTCAAATACCTGCTGTAGTAATTCAGTTATCCTTCAACGACAGGCGGGTCCATTTCAACACCCGGTCCTGCTTCATCAAGGGAATAAGCTTTACGGCGGTCTTGGTGTCCATCCGGTTGAGCAGCTCAAAGGCCATGCCCTCATCAAGCTTGTCCATCAATGCCGCTGCCGCTTCCGGCCTGAGAGCTTTGTACACTTTGAGCATCTTCTTGAATTTTTCCGCATCATCCTTCTTTTTTTGGTCAAGAGAGGCCTCAATCTCTTTTCGAGCCTGCTGCAGCTGCTGAATCTTGGACGAGAGACTTTCAGAGAGACCTTTCAACTCCTTCTCTTTCAAAGAGATTGCCGTTTCCCTTTCAAGGAGCTCATTCTGTTTGCGCATCCCGGCACCAGCGGCTGCAGGCTGGGGCAACGGCTGAGTCACGACGGCCGGGGCCGCGGCATTGCCGGGGGCCGGCCCCTGGGGCAGCCCTTCTGCCTGCAATTGATTGCGGAATGACGACGAGCAGGGCAAAAATACCAGAAGCAGTGAAATGGCCAGGGCACTGGCAAGTCGAAGAGCTTTGCCGGGCATCACTCGAACCCCTTGGTCCTCAGGGCGATCTCATCAAGAAAACCCTGCTCTTTTTCGGCAACAACTTTTTCGTGAGCCTTGATTTTTTTCTTTTTCAACTCCTCCATCATCTTTTTATCCGTGGCCGCGGCGATAAGGTCATCCTGTTTTTCAACCATGGTCTGGTCGAGCGTCGTGACCTCTTCCCGCTGGCAAAGAATATCCTGGCTTTTTTTTAGAAAAAAATCCGAGTACAACTGAAGTTCAAGAGCGGAGATCCCTTCAATCTGCTTGGTCATGAACTCCAGGTTCAGCCGTTCCATCTCCTCTTCCTCACGGCGAAGCCGGTCCTTGGCCAGCTCAAACTCCTTTCTGGCAGTAACGAAGTCGAGCTTGCGGAGTTTTTCCGTTTCCCTGCGGAAATGCAAGACCCTTTCCAGAGTAAAGACTTTTTGCTGCATACGCCCTCCTGACTGGTTGTTCCTCAAAGCAAAAATGATACCGCGTCAAACAACCTCCCTACTCGCAGCAGAGCTCCTTCAGACAAGCGAGAGAAGTATCAAAACACTCGTTTTCATGGATTTCCTGGCGAACATAGCCGAGAATTCCTTCAATACGGCTTACGGCCAGATCAATCTTCGGATTGCTGCCCTGCTTGTAGGCGCCGATATTGATCAGGTCCTCAGCCTGGCGGAAGGTGGCAAGCATTTCCTTGTACCTGCCGGCAAGACCTTGATGCTCACGGTCGGTCACGGCATTCATGACCCTGCTGGCGCTGGCCAGGATATCAATGGGCGGATAGATATTCTTGGCCGCCAGCTCACGGGACAGGACGATATGACCATCGAGGATGCTCCGCATCGCATCGCAGATCGGTTCGTTGAAATCGTCACCCTCCACCAGAACCGAATAAAGACCGGTGATACTGCCGTTCTGGAAATTGCCGGTCCGCTCCAGAAGCTTGGGAAGCGCCGCGAATACCGATGGCGTGTAGCCTTTGGTGGTGGGCGGTTCCCCGATGGCCAGGCCTACCTCGCGCATTGCCATGGCAAAGCGGGTCGCCGAATCCATCATCAGCAGGACCTTTTTGCCCTTGGACTGAAAATACTCGGCGATCGTCGTGGCAATGTAGGCCCCACGCATCCTGACCAGCGGCGGCTGATCGGACGTCGCCACGACAACCACGGACTTTCTGAGCCCTTCCTCCTGAAGATCTTTTTCGATGAACTCGCGCAGTTCGCGACCGCGCTCGCCGATCAGCGCAATGACATTCACATCGGCCTCGGTATAGCGGGCAATCATGCCGAGCAGGGTCGACTTACCGACACCGGAACCTGCCATGATTCCGACCCGCTGCCCCTGACCGCAGGTGAGCAGCCCATTGATCGCCCGGATGCCGAGATCGAGAGGTTTATGGATCGGCGTGCGCTGCATGGGATTGACCGGCAGGGCGTAAATCGGGCTCTCTTCGGCGCAGAAAAGCGGCCCTTTGTCATCAATCGGTTCGCCAAGTCCGTCAATGACGCGACCCAGGAGAGCCGGACCGACAGCCAGGCCGGCCTTGGCCCGTTTCACGGCGATCAGACTGCCAAGCCCGACGCCGCGTAATTCACCGAGGGGCATCAGCAGGGTTTTATTATCCCGGAATCCAACAACTTCCGCGGGAATCGGCTCGCCATCACGCGGGTAGATCTCACACAGTGCGCCGACTGCCGTGTTCGGGCAGTAGCCCTCGATTACCAAGCCAACCACCTGGGTTACCTTGCCATGGAAACGGATCGGCTTAATGCTGTCCAGAGCCGGGTGATAGCGCGTCAGGTCAATTTTCTTCGTACGCATGGTGTTCCCTTTCCCCGGCCAGGGGTGCGGGCAGACTCATAAAACTTTTTTTCTCTTCCAGAAGTCCGCGGAAAATTTCGTCCACCTGAGAATCGGTCCGGGCGTCAATTTCGCCCATAACCGTGTCCACGATACATCCTCCCGGGGCAATTACCTCATCCGCCCGAAGTTCGACCAGTCTTTCATCGTTGCAGCCGTTCAGGTAAAGATGTTTATGTGCTGACACCATCCGATGATCCTCGGGGTTGAGGCGAATGACCAGCTCGTCCCGGTCAGACGCATTGCTGACCGCCGCGGAAACCACCTTGGCAAGAATCAGCCGGTCCGTGGCGATCTCCTGGTGGATTACTTTCCGGGCGATCATTACCGCAAGTTCCAGAAGATCTTCTTCACTCGACCTGAGGACATGCTCTTTCAGATCAGTAAGTTCCTCCACTGCATCACGCAATGCCTTGAAGACGTTGGCAAGCCCTCTTTCCGCCTGCCTCTTTCCTTCTTCGAAACCTTTTTCGTAGGACTCCTGAACCTGCTGTTCATGTACTTCTTCAGGAATCCCGACCGTGACAACCGGCTCCGGCTCAGAAAACTCCGTAACCGGCTGGTCGTCGCTGCATTCGCCGTGAGCAGGCTGTTCCCGGTTCAGCTGGGCATCGGCAAGGAGGGAATTCAGAAAAGGGACGAAAGAAGCAACCGGTTCCGCGGGACGCTCCACGTCAGTTCTCAGCGAGATCGCTTCGAAGTTGAACGGCTCAAACTTCTGCGCACCAGCGGAGTTCTGCTTGATAATGTTAGACGAGGACATCGTCCCCTCCCCTTCCGGCGATGACCAACTGACCTTCTTCTTCCATCCGGCGCACGATCTTGATTATTTCCGATTGTGCCCTTTCCACGTCGGAAAGCCGCACCGGCCCCATGACCTCCAAGTCCTCCTTGATCATCTCCGACGCACGGCTGGAGATGTTGCGGAAAATTTTCTCCTTCAACTCGTCGGTTGCGGCTTTCAAAGCGAGAGTCAGTGTATCGTTGCTCACTTCGCGCATAATTCCCTGAATACCCTTGTCGTCCAGATGGACGAAATCCTCAAAGGTAAAGAGATGCTTGCGGATGACCTCGGCAAGGGGTGGTTTCAGAACATCGAGTTTGTCCAGAATCTGCTTTTCCCGGCTCCGGTCGAAATGGTTGAACATATCGACAACCTTCTCAACCCCGCCAACCTTGAAGCGCTGGATACCGCCTACGGCCGTCAGCTCGATGCGCATCACCTCTTCGATCTCGCCGATGATCTCCGGAGAGACCTGATCCACATCGGCGATTCGCAGGACAACTTCGGCCTGGAGCTCCTGGGGAAGGAACCCGATAATCTCACAGGTCTGTTTTGCCTTGAGCTTCGCCAGGATCACGGCAATGGTCTGGGGATGCTCCTGCGATAGGAAATTGGCGACGGTTTTCGAATCCATGTTGGCGAGCATATCCGTCATGTCGCCGTAATTCGCGACAGCCAGCTCCTTCAGCAGCAGCTCGGCCTTTGCCGGACCCAATGCTTTCTCCAGCACCTTCCGCACGAACTCGTCGCCCTGGGAAAAGATCCCGGTCTCCGGATCGGTGATGTCCATGTATTCATTGACGATTTCCTGGATGGTATTTCTCTGGACATGGCCAAGCCGAGACATGCTCTGGCTAATCCTCTTGATCTCGATGTCTTCCATATGCTCGAAGATCTTGCTGGTTGCCTCAGGCCCCAGGTAGAGAAGAAGTATTGCGGCTTTGTCGGTTCCGTTCAACTGCATTGTCGAGTGTCCTCAGGTGGCGTTGGTTCGTAATACCAATTCCATATCAAGGCCCTCTCGGCGTTGGCTCGTCTTCGGCTGCTCAACGTGCTCTTCAGCACGCCTCGCAGCCTCAATCCTCGCCGCCTTGAGATCATCCTGGATCTGAAATTGGTAAAAGCTTTTCAAAATGGCATCAATCCCGCTGCTTCAACCAGTTCTGCAAAATCTGGGCAGTCTGGTACGGATCGCTTTTGACCTTTTCAATCAGTTGTTGCTGGCTCGAGGCATACATTGCCAAGGCAAGCTTATTTTCGTTTTCAAGCTGCCCCTCCGGCTGATCGATGGGGGCAAAACCTTCTATTTTCCTGTTCCCGGAAGAACGCAGAATCGAGAGGAGCGGCCTGATGACGAATAACAGCAGGGCAAGGAAACCGAAGCCGATCAAGGCGTTCTTCAACACCGCCATAAAGATCGGAGCCGTCCACCAGGCCGGTGCTTCTTCCAGACCGGCATCGGCTGAATCCTGGAAAGGGATATTGGCAACGGTAATCTGGTCTCCTCGCTCACTATTGAATCCAACGGCGCTCTTGGCCAGCGCTTCGATCTTCTGCAATTCCTCGGCGGTGCGGGGAGTATACTTCGGCTTTGCCTCACCCTCCGCCCCAGCCGTACCCTGGTATTTTCCGTCAACCATAATGGCCAGGGAGATCTTAGTCAGCGTGCCCACCGGCTCGGTAATCCTGGCGGTTGTCCGGCTGATCTCGTAATTCATGGTTTCGTCGCTCTTGCTGCCCTGATTCACCACGGGTGCGGGAGGAGTCAGCCCGGCTTTACCGGTATTGCTCTGGACACCGGGGATTCCGGAGGCACTGGTCGCTGCCCCGTTCTTTTCTTCCGTACGCTGCTCGCTCCGGACGACGGTTGCTTCGGGGTCGTAGCGTTCCTCGTATTTTTCGACCTGCTTGAAATCGAAAACCGCATTAACCCGGGCAACACAATGTCGCTTA
>JAJZQA010000154.1 GCA_021810985.1 Deltaproteobacteria bacterium | reverse complement strand
TCGAACGGGGCAGCAAGGTGCCCGGCGGTTCAGCACGACCCGGGGGAGTTGCGTCCCGGGATGCAGCCAGACATCCTGATCGCCGGACGGCTGGACGACAAAACCGAGTACGGTCAGTTTGTCGCTGAGTTGCCGGGAGTCGCGCAGCAGCAGATGGTCGACCCAATCGAGCAAACGGCAACTGGACTGCCGAATCAGCCGCTCCTCGAAAAGTGCCAGGGTAGCACTTTGCAGGCGGCAGACAGAGAGCAGTTCCAGGACAAACCGCTCGGCGGCAGGGTGTCTTTCCCAGTAAAATCCTCGTGCTTGTGCCATAGTACACCTCGATACGGACAGCAAGCTGTCCCGGAAGATATTCCTTATCCACCCGCGGCTGCTACCTTCTGAAAACCACCGCCTGCACTATCAGCCTGTTAACCGCTCTTTTCCGCGGGCAGTAATTCTTCCCGCAGGTGATCGGTAATCGGACTGTCGCTGAACACCACCCCCGGATTGAACAGTTCACCGGGATCAAAGATCTCCTTCACCTCATGCATGTAGCCGTAGAGGTCCGCGCCCCACTCCCGTGACAGATACGGCGCCCGCAGCCGGCCCATGCCATGTTCGCCGGAAATCGTTCCACCGTAGCGCAAGACCACCTGGTAAATCTCATCAGCCAGCCGTTGAATCCGGGCGGGCAAGCCGGGCAGCGTCAGGTCGAACAGGGGACGCAGATGCAGGTTACCGCTGCCGGCATGGCCGTAGATCAGCGAAGTGAGCCGCTGACGGGCAAAGACCTGTTCCACTTCTGAGATGAATCCGGCCAGGTGCTCGGGCGGCACCCCCACGTCATTGACCACCGACAGCGCTTGAAAACCGGGTTGCGGATTACGAATCAACCAGAGGAGCTGTTTGCGCACCGCCCAGAGCCGCGCAATCTCTTCGGCATCTCTGGCCACGACCGGAACCGCGAGCAGCCGAAAACTCTCGACGCGCAACAATTTTTCAACCTTCTCCAGCTCCGTCTCTGCTGTCGGGCCGGACAACTCCACCAGCACCAGGTTGGCATCGACCGCCAGGGACTCAGGCAGCTGGCTACGGCGACGAAGGATTCCCATCGTCTCCCGGCTTATCAGTTCGATGGCTGCAACAGGAAGCTCGCGAAGCGCGCAGACCGCCCTCGCCGTCTCGGCCAGGTCAGCGAAATAGAGCAGGATGACAACCTGCTGTCGTTCAGAGGGTTCCGCCCGCACCGTTGCTTCGGTGACCAGACCGAGGGTACCGACACTGCCCGCGAGCAGCCGGGCGATCAGCTTTCCGCTGGCAGGATCATCGAGAAAGGCAAAAAGGTTGTAGCCGCTGGCCGTTTTCAGATGACGGCGGGTCTCAAGCAGCGCCATTGCCGCCCGGTCCGCATGGAGACGCTGCCGCAGCTCGGCCAGGCGTGTCCGGAAACGCTCCGGAATGGTGGTTTCATCGCCGGTATCGACAACTTCGCCCCGATCGCTGACAAAGGTAACCTGCTCCAGAAAACCGTCGATGGAGCCATAGCGCAAGGCATGCGGCCCACTCGCCTTGGTGGCGATATTTCCGCCGATGCGGCTGATTTCCGCGCTGGTAACGTCAGCGGGCAAAAAGAAACCGCGCTGCCGGAGATAATCCTGCAGCTGGTTGTGATAGACTCCGGCACCGGCCCGGACCCGGGCCTTGTCAGCGGAAAGGGCGAAATCACTGATCCTGTTCCAGCAGTCATGTTCCGGCAGCACCATGACGATGCCGCTCCCCAGGGCACTGCCCGCGGTACCGGAACCACCGCCCCGGGCGGTAATCGGCATCCCCTCCCGGGCGGCAAAGATGACCAGCCGTTGAGTATCCTCAACATCATACGGCAGCACCACGACGCGCGGCTCGATCTGATAAATGCTCTGATCAAATGAGTAGTGACGCAGGCTCTCCTGGTCCGTCAGGACCTGCCCGCGCACCACCGTGCGCAGTTTATCCGCCAATTTCACATCGGCAGCCGTCATCGGGACCCTTTCCCCGGAGCGGAGGCTTTACCCGCGTCTTAGCAGCTCAAATCGCCATTTCCTGTGTCTCTCCTTAATTGAGGCACATGCGGAGGCCTCCTGCCTCCCGATGCGCATAGCCTACCTTTCATTTGTCGCCTGTCAAGGGCCGTTGCCCCTCAGCATTGAGCAAGCTGCCAGCCTGACCAACAGGGCGACTCAACTTTTTCCGCGGCACTGCCGGAATTCACCGGATTATCACGAATCGTTGCCTGAAAAGCAAAGACAGCGAGAAAAAATGAGGTAGAATTGGAAAGTTAGAGAGAATTGGTTAGTATCACGAAACAAATGAGGTTCGACTGTTCAGGCACCATGGACTTTATTTACGATCTGTCCCGATAGCTTTCCATCAAGAATTGAAGTATCCAGAGAGGCAGCCATGTCACTGGACAACGAAGTTGAAATTACCGAAGGGATGCAGCGATACATCGACGTGAACAACCGCTACCTGGCCGAGCGCGACAGGTATATTCACGAAGTGGTAAAAAAATGGAAGTTCGATACCATTGCCGTGCATGGGCTCTATACGGTTAAAGATGCCATCGAGGACTACCAGGGATCCATCATCGAGCCGATTTTCATGAGCACCGCGCAGGCCTATCGCGACTCGGACGAGATGGCGGCGGCGCTGGCCTACAAGATCCCCACCTGGTGTTACTCCCGGATCGCGAATCCGTCCACTTACTACTACGAATGGACCCTGGCGCTACTGGAAGGATACGGCTACGAAGGCGAAACATCGTGCTGTTCTACTTCCTCGGGAATGGCCGCCATCATGACGGCGGTGCAACCGTTCCTGAAGGTGCAGAACGACGTGCATGAAACCCGGAACTTCGTGGCCACTGTCCAGTGTTATGGCGGGACCTACCAGCAGTTCACGAAGCGCTTCATGCAGGAGCACAACGTTGAGTGCCGCTGGGTTCTGGATGCCACCGACCTGGACGAATGGGCTTCCAAAATCGATCGACATACCCGCTTTCTTTATGGGGAACTCCCCAGCAATCCCCAGCTGGGATTTTTCGACATCAAGTCGGTGGCGGACCTGGCCCATAGTCACAACATCCCGCTGATCGTCGACTCAACTATCGCCACACCGGCACTGCTGCGACCCATCTGCCACGGCGCGGACATCGTCGTACAATCCGCCACCAAAAGCCTCACCAGCAGCGGCTTCGGCGTCTGCGGGGCGGTCATCGCGCGCAAGAATCTGATCACCACTATTGATGACGATCAGTTGAAGAGCGATTTTTCCCTCTACATCAAGTACCAGCAAAACCGGGATTTCGGGCCGAACCTCCACCCCATGCAGGCGGTTATGACCTTGAACGACATGCGCACCCTCCGTTCCAAAATGGACCTCCTGAGCCGCAACTCCATGAAAGTGGCCCGTTTTCTCGAAACCCACCCGCGGATAGAAAGTGTCCAGTACCTGGGACTGCCGAACCACCCGCTGCATGATCTGGCCCAAAAATACCTGTGGCTGGTGGATGCGGAATTCGATGAGCAGTACGGAAAGCCTGTCAACCGCTATGGCCATCTGCTGTCATTCTGTGTTAAAGGCGGCATGGAAAAGACCCGAATCTTTTTCGACAACCTGCAGCGGATCTGGCGGGCGACAGACCTGGGACGGATAAAGAGCGTGGCCACCATCCCCGCCATCTCCACCCATCAGCAGCAGGGGAGCGAAGCACGGCAACTGGCCAACATTCCGGCTCACCTGGTCCGTCTCTGCGTGGGAGCAGAACATCCCGATGACACCATCGCCGACCTGGATCAGGCGCTGCATGCGGCAAGATGGTAGCAACAGGTTCATGGGTTGCGAAGATTTTCCCTGAGTAGTGCACGTGGCGAATTTCTTGCCATTATGGGTCCGGTCACTTCAGGCAAGAGCATGCTACTGATCCTGATTGACGGCCTCGACCAGCCGACTTCGGCTGAAATTTTCCTGGACACCAACCTTTCTCTCCACGAATCTGCCGTATCGAGACTCTCAACACCATCCGCATCTCTGTCACTACATTCAATGCGTCAAACACGGGCAACAATTTTTACAGCAACAATTCCGGGATGTTATCATCGTCCACGCCCACAACTTTTTCAAATAGGCCCAAAAACCGCTCGTTAAAAGCGCCCTTCATTTCCTGTTTCATCACATGCAGCGCAATGTTGGGGGGAAGCGTTTTGTTGCCATTTCGATCAACCGTCAGATTGCAGTAGACATCGCAAATGGCGCAGATCTGGGCGCTGCGGGAAATCGACTCGTTTTTGAGTCCGCGCGGATAACCGCTGCCGTTATTACGTTCATGATGGTTCCGGACAATTGCCAGAGAGACGGAGCTCAAGGAACTGTTTGCCTGCAAGTAGGCAAACCCCTCTTCCGGGTGTTTCTTGATCATGGCTATTTCGCTTGGCATCAGTTTCCCCGGTTTCGACAAAACCTCCTGCGGCACAAAAAGCATCCCGATATCGTGGAGAATACAGCCTATTCCTACATCCACCACTTCATCATGGGAAAGGAGAAAAGCCTCGGAATGAAGCAGCAGGGAAAGTGTCGTCACGTGGAGACTATGGACAAAGGTGGGGAAATTATGCGACATGACCGATTCGAGCGAAGTAATGGCGGTGGGATCCTTGGAAACGTAGAGAAGCAGATTTTCGACCAGCCGCTGGCTTCTTTCCAGGTCGCCGGCCTTATGCGGATTCGTGAAAATATCTCCCATGAAGTTGATGGAAGTTTGGTAAATGATTTTCCCTTTTGCCTTACCGTCATATTTATCGCTCTTGAGGAGCCTTTCCGCGCTTTTTTCCATGTGCTCCGTAATGACTTCCATATCTTCCGGACTCACAAAAAGGAACTCAACCTTATTGCTGGAGAGCCGCTCGGCATCTACCCGGGAAAAATCACGGCCGTGGCTTTTGTAGAGAACATAATTCTGGCCGGTTTTCAGATATAAGGCCACATCAGGAAAAATGGCAGCCTCAATGCTTTCAATGCTGACCGGGATGTACGTCGCGTCCATAGACTCTTGTCCTTTATAGATACCTTGAAATCAGCAAGTGGATTATTATTCTTCGTTCTGTATCTATCGGAGAGAGATCAATTTTCTAAAGAAGTTCTTGATAAAAATCCACCTGATTACTCCTAAACTTCCACCAAACGCAGCCAGGCATCAGGATTGCCGGTCTCAACCAGGCGTTTTAGTTCCAGGGTCGATACGTCGTTCATGTTTGGCCCCAAATCTAATCGAATTCTTTTAGCTTATCGAGGTATCTCCGAAACATTAACATTCTTGACGCAATGATTGTTTCGTATTAATTTACATTTTATTCATTGTTACGCGCTATTTTTGTATTGCGGTACCAGTATGTTTCCCGAAAAGGAACCGTGGTCACCCCCCGGATGGTACAAGGCAGTTTTGCCGCACCGACAGTTACGATATGGAATTATCCGCAGCGCACATAGAAGCAAGTAGACGATAATACTCAACCATTCGCGAGGATGGGGCGGAAAGCCTACTGGGTCTCACCGAGACAGCCGGGTTGCCGAAATACTTTAAAACAGGTATTCGGCCCCGGCTATTTTTATGTGACGGGGTACAAAACTTCAAAACGATGACTAACCATAGCTCCCTGCTTTTATTTCTCAAAAGCTTAGGGAAAAACAGCTTATTTTCACTTCACTCGTGTCGTATCGTTTTTGGGCGTGAAGGATTTTCATCGCACGGATGAAACAGCCCATACGACGGGCCATGGTGGCCCTGTCGAAAAGCACAAGGAGGGAGTTGTTATGATGCGAAGAATGTTCGGTGGAATGGTCTGTCTGCTGCTCATGGCAGCGGGTTCGGCGTGGGGGGCCGATGCGGCGAGAATCACGCAGCTTGCGGTCAAGGTGCAAACCGATGTGCGGAACCTGGTGAAGGTACGGAAGGTTGCGTTGCCCGAAGCCGTCGTGCAGCAGAGGGCGTTCTTGCTGCAGCAGCCGGAAGTTCGCGAGGTGAAGCAACTGAAGGGAAATAACCTCATGGTCCGATTCAAGGATGGCAACGAGCTGTTGATGCTGCTGGGTGAGGACCGGCTCGGTTCCGCGGGGGAAACAACCCCGATGGAGATGCAACCGCGAGCCATTACGCCGGCTGAGCGGGTTCTCGCGGACAAAAAGGTGATAGATCCCTCGAAAATCTTTTATCTCCTGCCTTGCGCTCCCAAGAGCAACAAGGCCTTGATCTTCGACTGTCTTGAAGACGATTACAATGTGCTTTCGCCAAAAATCTGGACCCAGGTCAAGTCGGACCTCGAATCACTGGGCTACAGTGTGACCACGAAGCTGAACGATAACGCCAACTTGGCCAATGCCGCCCTGCTCGACAATGGGGGATACGGCGTTATCATGCTTCGCGGTCACGGTGGTGACTTGGGCGGTGATTTCGGTTTTCTCGTGCGGCCCTGGTACACCAGCTACCCGCCAGCC
>JAJZQA010000153.1 GCA_021810985.1 Deltaproteobacteria bacterium | reverse complement strand
CGGCAGTTCCAGGTGGGCGAAGCCGAGCTCAATGGTAATGCCCCGCTCCTTCTCTTCTTTCAGACGATCGGTGTCGATGCCGGTCAGCGCCTTGACGAGAGAGGTCTTGCCATGGTCGATATGGCCTGCGGTGCCAAGTATGAGGTGTTTCATCGGTTAATCCTTTTCACCACTGGATTCGTATGTGGCAAGGCAGAAAGTTTCGTTACGCGGTTCTTCGGAAAGGTTGTGAAAAAATGAAAGCCGGAAGGATAACGTGCAGTTGTCCGCACTGCAAGCCATCTCTGTGAACTGAATCAGGATATACAGTAACACCGCAATATCAGGCCAGAAACTAGCTGATATCCCGGCAATTGTCAAGTGGCAGCCACTGCCTTTTTCCGCACAAAAAAAGGCCATATTCTTGCGGATATGGCCTTTAACTCATCTCTATTACCGGGATAATGTCAGGAACGGCTCTTCGGAGTAATCATTTGTTGCCAGCGTCAGACCTGTCCAGCCAGCTCACATCCCACCGGTCTTTGGCGAGAGTGCTACCCGGTCTCCATTTTTCAGGCCAGTCTGGAAATCAACCTCTGTATTGTTTACGAAGACGAGCATAACCGCTTCCATTGGGATATCCAGCTTCTCGACCAGGTCATGAACAGTGGCTCCTTCAAATAACTGGTGTTCTGTTCCTTCCCCCATATCACAGGTATCGGCTTTTCTCAGGGTCGTGAAGCATTTAACGGAGACCTTGATGGTCGGATGCCCTTGTTCGGAGGTCGGTTTCCCCACCTCTCTGACAAAAAAGTTCTTTGCCAGGCCACACAATGGGCAGACCCAGGAATCGGGCAATGCGGCAAAAGGAGTCCCCGGAGCGATACCCTGAGTCGGATCTCCTTTAACCGGGTCATAGACGTATTGGCATCTGCATTGATATCTATCCATTTTCTCCTCCTTTGCTGTTGGTTGTTGTCTGGTGAAAAATCCCGGGTCACTCAAATCCAGAATTTAAATTTTACTCCGGAAAGACCGGTTGTCAATCTGAGCAACAGCTTCATCATATTGATAATTAAAATAAAAGCGGGATTTTTGCCGGGTTGCGGAAACGATGTATTTGATCGGATGGCAACGAACACAGCAGGATATTAAGCAGGCCTGGAAGCCGGATTGACGGGTTGCCCTGTTCGGCTCCCCATAAAAAAAGCCCCCGATCCGGTGAGCGGGGGCTGTCAACACCTTAACTTGGTTCGTCTTAAACTCTATGGCTGAGAGGCTCGCATAGCAAAGCAACTAAGCGCTCATCTGGCTGGATTAGCGCCACCCTATCGAAGCTTCGGTCCTTGCCGGCCTTTTTCGGGAAGTCGCGTTAGGGCGGGAAACCGGCCGCTTCCCTGGCAGGCATAATCCCCCTCGGGACCGGTTTTACCACTGGTCTCGGTCGGCCGAATCCCGTATACTGTGGCCATGCCATCCCAGGGAACCGAGCACATATCCATCGGCCAGTACTGCGTTGCGATGGCGGTAGCCATCGTGACCCTGATGGAGCTTCTCGACACCACCATCCTCAACGCCGCCCTCCCGGCGATGTCCGCCTCGTTCCGGACCGACGTTCTGAGCCTGCGGTTGGCCATCACCTCGTACCTGGTCACCCTCGCCATCTTCATCCCCATCAGCGGATGGGTCGCCGACCGTTACGGACCCAAACGGACCATCATTGCCGCCACTCTTGTCTTCACCGGCAGCTCGGCGCTCTGCGGCCTCTCCACCACCCTGCCGCAGTTGGTGACCGGCAGGATTCTGCAGGGAATCGGCGGGGCGATGATGACACCGGTCGCCCGGATTGTCCTGGTGCGCCTGTTTCGCGACCGTGGGGAGTACGCATTCCAGAAGGTGGTGGGGCTTATCGCGGTTCCGCTGGTGGTGGGGCCGGTACTCGGACCGGTGCTCGGGGGATGGCTGACGACGAACCTTTCCTGGCACTGGATCTTCTTCGTCAACCTGCCGATCGGCCTGGTGGCAGCTCTTGCCATCGGGTTCCTGCTGCGGAACGAACCCGCGTCCGAGCGGCAACCGTTCGACTGGCCCGGTTTCCTCGGGGCGGGAGCGGGCCTGGCCGTGATGACGGTCTGCCTGGAACTGGCCGACGACCGGAACCTGCCGCTTCGGTTCACCGCGGGCACCGGGCTCGCGGGACTGGCGCTGCTGTTCTGGGTCATCCATCGCTCCCGGGGCCGTGCCGGAGCGATCTTCGACCCCTCCCTTTACCGTATCCCATCCTTCAGACTCGGGGGGATGCTGACCATCCTGGCAACGACCGTGGCGACCGGCATGATGGTTCTCATCCCCACCCTGTTCCAGATCGGCTTCGGCATGAATCCCTTTCACGCCGGGCTGATGACCGTGGGACTCCCCCTCGGCATCGTCACCATGAAGCCTGCCATTGCGGGGACCTTTCGCCTCATGGGACGTCGCCGGGTGCTGACCCTCTATCCGCTCCTGATGGGGGCGAGCATGATCTCCTTCCGGTACCTGTCGCCGCAGGTTCCGACGCCGGCCGTGTTCCTGCTGCTGTACGTGTACGGACTCTGGTATTCCGTCCACGGAAACGTGGTCAACGTGGTGCCGTACCTCGATGTGCCGCAGGACAGCATCAGCCGTGCCACCAGCATGCAGAGCACCCTGTACCAGTTTTCGCTCAGCCTTGGGGTCTCCTTCGGAGCCCTGCTGCTGAACGCCCTGCTCATCGGTTACAACCTGAGGCTCGACGGCAGCGCCAGCCCGGAGACGGTGCTCCGGGTCTTCCACGACGCCTTCACCGTCTGCGGTGCGCTCCTCGTCCTGATCGCGGGCCTGTCATGGGTCTGCAGCGGTTCGATCAATCTCCGCGAAGAAAGCGCGCAACCTCGCCCCTGATCTCGGACCAATCAATCACCCGGTCGATCATCCCCTTCTCTTCCAGCCGTTTCGACGACTCCACCCCCTGCAGCATCTCCGCAAGGGCCTCCGCTCCCTCGGGAGCAAGACCTCCGTCGGCCTTCAGGAGCTCCAGCGCCTTGCGGCCGTATATGGAGATGGATGCGGTGGGAAGCGCCAGGAGGCGGGACGGGCCGAAGCCGGAGCCGCCCATGGCATAGAGCCCGGCGGTGTACGCCTTGCGGACAACGATGCAGAGGCGAGGAGTGCGGCAGCGAGCTATGGCGGTGAAGAGCTCCGCCCCTGCCCTGATGCTCCCCTCCTCTTCCGCATGCCTCCCGACCATGAATCCCGGGGTGTCGGCGAGAAACAGGAGCGGGATGCCGTAGGAATCGCAGAGGGTGATGAACTCCGTCATCTTGCGGCACCCATCAGGAAAGAGGATCCCGCCGAACCGCGCGGGGGCGTTGGCGACGATGCCGCAGACTCTTCCCCCGACCCGGGCCAGGGCTGTGATCGCGTGATGCGCATACGGCTCCTTCAGTTCCAGCAGCGAACCCTTGTCAACGAATCCCTCGATGAGACTCTGCATCCGGAACGGCAGCAGGCAATCAGCGGGGACAAGCCGGTCCAGCGGCACGGGGGGAAGCGCCGGCTCCGCGGCGGGGAGCTCCGGGAGCTCACCCCCGGCCCGGCAGGGGAAAAAATCGAGGTAGCGGCGCGCCCAGGCGAACGCGGCCTCCTCCGTCGGCGCCAGCGCATGCCCCTGGCCGGCCACCGTGCAGTGCTTCCGCGCGCCCCCCAGTTCCTCGGGAGTGTTCGCCTCACCGGTCATCAACCTGACCGCGTCGGGTCTGCCAATGGACATCCCCGTGCCCTCGACCATGACGAGCGCGTCGCAGAGGGCCAGCGGAAAGGAGAGTGCAGCGGCCACGTAGACGCAAAGGACGCCGACCATCGGCACGGTATGGCGAAGCCGCGCCTGCAGGTAGTAGGTCCGGCCGACGCACTGCCCACCCGCCTGCAGCTCGTCTGCATCGGGCGGAACCGGCGATCTCCCCGCCGCGGACGAACCGAAACCTTGCGCATCCATGACCAACACGAGCGGCGCCGGGTCGTCCTGCAGCTGTTCCAGCAGGAGCAGCTCCTTTTTCAGGGTGTCCAGCGGAGTCCACCCTCCCGGCCCGGTGCGGGTCGCGCAGGCGAAAACCCTGCGTCCCCCCACCAGCCCCTCGCCCATCAAGTAGCCGCCCGGCCGATCACGGAACAGCTCGCTGAACGCTCCGGAGTCGAACAGCAGTTCCAGCCGTTTTCTCGCCATGCAGACCGTCATTCCGCGCCTCCCGTTCCTCCCACCTCCCGCTGCAGAGGATCCATCTCCCTGATGGCAGCAAGAAGTTCCACCGATTCGGGGCTATGCAGGCGGATCTGCCCGTAGTCGATGAACTGGTTGTTGAGATACTGCATGATGAGCGCGTCATGCCCGTCGAGAACTTCGGGAAGGATCCCGCTGAAGAAGAACCCGAGCTCCTCGATGTCGGAGAGGCGCTCCCTCGTGTACGGCCGTTCGAGGTCGAGATGGAGATAGATGACGGGAAGCTGCTCCAGGCAGAGGAGCCGGAGCTGCAGACGCAGCTGATCGACCAGGTCCCACCCGGCGCCGTGGACCACGATGTCCGCAACGTTCAGGATGGCGGTACGGGTTACCGAGATGACGGTATCACCGTCGCAGTCGTCACGCTCGTCGCCTGGCGAGAAGGGGAGTCCCAGCCGTCCGTAGAGACATTCGACGGTCTGCCGGTACCGCCCGCTGACGTACAGGGTTCGCGGCCGCGGGGGCGCCAGCCCGAGCCACTGGACCAGGGCGCTCTGCCGCTGGGGGATGACCCCGGTTATCCCCTTGAATTCGACGCCCGCAGGGAAGGTCCCGAGCATGATGCCGCAATCGACAAAACCGCTGGCGGCCGCCATCTTCTGGGATCGTTCGTGGCCGGCAACCGCACGGGTGAAGAGGCCGCGCAGGCCGGAAGCCGCGGCGCGCCGGAGCATCTCCGCGGTCAGTCTGCCACCGATCTTCAGGCTTCGGTACTCGGGTCTGACGAATAAAACCCCGAGCTCGGCAGCCACGTCGTGCGGCTCTTTCCGCTTGACCGCGATATGCCCCATTACCTCGCCGGCATCGGTCACCGCGACCAGGGAGGTCATGCAGCCGGAGCCGTTCAGCTCCACGATCTTCTCCGGGTAGTAGATATACTCCTCGTAGGCGTAGCCGTAAGTCTCATAGGCGCAGCGCGAAATATCGATCGCCTCCTCGGGCCGAAGCGGCCTGATGACGCAGTCGCCGCTCAGCGGCTCCCCGCCAAGCGTCCGTGCCCGGGGCGCTGCCTTTTCCGGCTCAGGGTGACTGTCGATGCGCGCTCCGGCCGACATCTTCACCAGCTCGACGGAGTACCCCTCCCTGCCGTTGTTCCGGAAAGTCAGCCGGTCCACCATCCTCCCGGCCAGATACATGCCGAGCCCCTCGACCCGGCCATCCCGCTCCACCACCGTCGGGTCGTAGACCGGAAGAGCTGCCGGATCGAACGGCATCCCCTTGACCCTGAAACAGAGGGAGAGTCCCGTATTCTCCAGGTCGAAGTCCACCTGGAACGTTGGATTCTCCTGGTCCGGGAAGGCGTAAAGGACTATGTTCACAAAGATCTCCTCCGCTGCCAGCTGCAGGGAGGAGGATTCGTCGGGAGAGTGTCCCGCCAGGACGGAGAGTTCGTGGAGCCAGGCCTGAAACGGTGTGAGGAAGTCAATGCGGGCAGGTACCCTCAGGGATGAGATCATGGGGTCGCTCCTTCAGCTTCAGTAATGTACCGCTGTTCGGTTCGGGATTCGTAATCAAGGGCAGAAGCCGGGGCGCACAAAATACTTTTTCTGCGAATCCGATAATCCTTGTAACGCACAAGTAGCCTGGTCTACACGACGTAACGAGACAAGTGAGGCCGAAAGTCATCCTGCCGGCCGCGGCCGGCATGCGATCAATCTCGATGCGCGATTTCTGTACCGCTGTCAGGTGTCGTCCCTCGACCGCCCGTGCCTGACAGACTGGTGAAAGGGTGGAAAAAGTCCGCAATCTCCTGCACGAGCCAAGCGAAATTTCTGACGCACCTCCAGCAACTTGAGCATTATTAGCAGAAGCAAAGTCCTAATTCTATTAAAAATGTTTCTATTTAGCCGCGGAGGCTGACGACGGGTGATTTGTAGTATTCGGGAAAGCGCTAGGACGGTGAACTATATGGGTTGGCCAAGGACGGGAAATACATGCAGACAAACTCCAGTATCCCTTCATTCAGAGCAGGGATTATCCCGATTCCATGGTGTTCCGTGATTTGACGATTAACATCAGGTAAATTTTTGGAGAACGGATGTGAAATCACGTTCCGGTTGAACAGCAGAACGGAAAAAGCCTTGACTGCTCCTGTGCAGCAAAACGGGATTCACAGGAGCGGTTAAGGCTTAAACCATCGGCGCATGGGAAGCTAATTCAGCTTTCAAGGTGCTGAATTTTAGAAGTATGATTTTCTAGAAATGCCCCCAAAGATACCCCTCATCCGAGAGCCTTCCACGATCGAAACCTTGTAATGTCACCATCAAGAT
>JAJZQA010000152.1 GCA_021810985.1 Deltaproteobacteria bacterium | reverse complement strand
ACCAGAAAATATCCCCATACGCCGGGCATCGATGCTGCCGGTGAAATTGTCGAGTCCAGCGACAGTACCTTCAATCCTGGTGAAAAGGTGATAGTCACCAGTTACGATCTGGGCATGGATACTCCCGGAGGATTCGGCCAATACATCAGAGTCCCGGCGAAATGGGTCGTTCCTCTGTCCACGGGACTCAGCCTTCGTGAGAGCATGATTCTTGGTACCGCGGGATTAACCGCGGGACTTATGGTGGAGAAACTTGTCCGCAATGGAGTGACGCCGGAAAAAGGCGAAATCCTCGTTACCGGTGCAACGGGAGGGGTAGGTAGTATTGCCGTCGCCATCCTGGCAAAGGCTGGCTATCGCGTGATCGCCGCGACCGGTAAATCTTCACAGAAGGATTTTCTTCGCTCCATCGGTGCCGCGGACGTGATTGGGCGTGAAGAGGTTTTACTGAAGGCCGAACATCCCCTGATGGCGGAGAGATGGGCAGGCGTTGTGGATGTGGTGGGTGGCGAGATGCTCGCCGCTGCCATCAAAGCGACCCGCTACGGTGGTTCGGTCACCTGCTGTGGTCTGGTCGGGTCGCGGGAGCTCTCCGTTTCCGTGCTGCCGTTCATTCTGCGGGGTGTAAGCCTCCTGGGCGTCGATTCGGTCCAATGCCCGATGGAACTCCGTCGCACTGTCTGGAAAAAACTTGCCGGTGAATGGAAGCCGGAAAATTTGGACTCTATGGTCCGGGAATGCACGCTCAAAGGTCTCGAGAAAGAAATCCAGGCAATACTGAAAGGGGAGTTTCGGGGCCGTGTGCTGGTCAACCTGCTGGAGAGTTGAGTCAGAACAGTATGGCAGAACTCTCTTCCAATAAGGAGCTGATTTTTATTGCTGATCCAGGATTTGTCGATGCGACATGTCGAGCCAAGGGGGAAGGGGACAGCCGATGGCATCGGCAATTGCCCGGAACAGTTCTAATTCAGCCACCGTCACTTTGCCGTCGTGCCTCAGACATTCCAGGCAGGCGCCCAGGAGGCGGCGCTTTATCAAGGGACTGGTATTTTCAAGAGCGGCGAATGACCGTTCCAGGCAGGCAACTCCGCATTCTGCTGCCGGGAGAAAGGCGAACTCGGTTTTTTCCTCCCGCAGTACAATCAGTCCACGTTCAAAGGACTGCCGTGCCAGCGTTTCGTCCTGGTGCCCGATCCTGGCCAGGGAGGTCAGGACGCAAGAACACTCTTGCTGGACTCCGCGCAGGCCGTAAATCTGCGCCGGGCGGTTGGGTCGCTGGGTGAAATTGGGTTCCAGGTACCGCAGAAGCAGGTAGCGCAGAGTAAACTCGAAGAGGCTGGTCCTTTTATCAGCGGCGCTCAAGTGCTCGACGGTTTTTTTCAGAAGGGAAAACTGTTTTTGACTCAAGGTGCGCAAAGCGGGGAGAGAAAGTTCCAGCAGGGGCAGCCGAACCTCGGGCGGCAAGGTGCTGAGGGCCGGAGCGAGCGAGCGTATTTCTTCAAGGAAAGCCTGACTCCCCTGCGCGGTAAGGATTTCTTCCTGTCTGGCTCGGATTGCCGGAGTCCTGTCAAGCAGCAGGCCGTAGACCACGGCACAGGCGCCAAATGGGTCTCTTATGGCCGATATGAGAGGCTCGGGAAGTTCGTTGATCAGGAATCGAGCCCTATCGAGATGTTCCTGCACCGGATCTCCCGCACGACAGAGCAATGCCGTCACTTCGGCTCCGGAAAGGGCAACAGCCGGACCGGAAGCGGCTTTGGGCGGTTGCGGCTGGAGATATATTTCATTGGGTGGTGGTGCCGGGAGTGGTTTTACTTCGGGAAATTTCCCTGTGAATGAAGCGTCAAGCCGACGGATTCGATCCGACAGGGGCGGGTGGGTGTCAAGGGCCTGGAGCCAGGCTTCCTGCAGGGCATTACTGAAGAACAGGTGGCTCATTTCGTCAGCCCTGGGATGCTCAATCCGCGACCCCACCGTCAGCCCGCCGATTTTTTTCAGGGCTCCGACCAGTCCTTCCGGGTTGCGGGTAAACTGGGCGGCCGAAGCGTCGCCAAGGTATTCGCGTTGCCGCGCTACGGCGGACTTGATCAAACGTCCGAAAAAATAGCCGACATAGCCGACCGCATAGAGGGCGCAAGAGACCAGGACGATGGCGGCGGCGCCTTTCCCTCTAACACGCCGCATTCCCCGGAGCCCCATTTCCCCGATCTGGCTGACCATGAGAATTCCGTTCAGCCAGCCTGCCAGATTCAGGTTCAGTCGCATGTCGCCGTTCAGGATATGACTGAATTCGTGAGCCACAACCCCCTGCAATTCATCCCTGCTCAGTAACCTGATAGCGCCATAGGTGACGCAGATCGCCGCATCGTTCAGGTCGTGACCGGCGGCAAAGGCATTGATGCTGCGTTCGTGCTCCAGCAGGTACAGGTCGGGCACCGGCATTCCCGAAGCGATGGCCATTTCTTCCACCACATTCCGTAGTTGCCGTTCCTGGGGGTCCTGGGGCTGCAGCGGAATCGGACGGCCGCCGAGGATGGCGGCGACCCGGGACCCTCCCTCGCGCAATTCCTGGATTTTCCACAAAGAGCCGAGTCCGACAAAAAGGAGCGTCCCTCCCGTGGTCCAGAGAAAGAGACGCGGGTTCCAGAGGCTGATCCCGTTGACGAGATGTTGCACGGATAACTGCCAGGTTGTGACGGCTACCAGATAGACCGCCAGGGCAACGCCAAGAACCGCGAAGGTGAAGAGAATAATCAGACGGACTGTCCGGCGGCGGGCATCTTCCTGGCGAGCGAAAAAATCCCTCATGGACCGGCTCTCAACTGAAGGTGACACGTGGAGCAGTCTTTTCGGATTCTTCAATTTCTAGCAGCGCGGCGGCACTGAACTGGAAAGCACCTGCGATCAGGACAGCGGGAAAAACCTCGCGGGCGGTATTATAGGTCATAACCGCATCATTGAAGGCCTGGCGGGCAAATGCAACACGATTTTCCGTTGAGGTGAGTTCTTCACTCAACTGCATCATCGTTTGGTTGGCCTTTAGGTCTGGGTAGGCCTCGGACAGTGCAAAGAGGCGTCCGAGCGCCCCGGTCAAGGCGCCTTCCGCTCCAGAGAGCAAGGCCATCGCCTGGGGATTTCCCGGCGCGGCAGCGGCCTGTTTTGCTGCTCCAGCAGCCTGATTTCTGGCTGCTATCACCGCTTCCAGGGTCTCACGTTCATGTTTCAGGTAGCCTTTGGCCGTTTCGACCAGGTTGGGAATCAGGTCATAGCGGCGTTTGAGTTGCACGTCAATCTGGGCAAAAGCATTCTTGAAGCGGTTGCGAAATGTAACCAGCCGATTATACACGGCAATCACATACAGCACGGCAGCTACGATTCCAACGATCAGTACCAGCACAAATACCAGTGCAAGGCTCATGACGTTTCTCCTCTGTTGGTTGATTTTCGTTGTCTGCGCGGAAAATAGCAGGATTTGGCGGGAAATGGTATGGAAAAGTGAAGGTTGTTTCACTTTCAGCCGTTCATACAAACCGATCGTACGCAACGTGCCGCAAAATTTACTGTATCGTCAAACATTGTCGTGAGTGGTTTTCGGGCCTTACGAAGAATGCCCTGCTCTGAAAGGTGGTGAGAATGTTGTCCGGGCCGGTTCAGTGCTGACAGTTCCGGCAATAAAAACTTGAGCGTTGACCGATCCGAGAGGTTTCGATGGGGGCGCCGCAGACAGTGCACGGTTGACCTGCACGGCCGTAGACGTTGAGCCGCAGGCTGAAATAGCCGGGGCGGCCTTCTTCGTCGCTGAAATCGTGCAGGGTTGTGCCACCGGCGGCAATGGCTTCTTCCAGCACCTCGCGGATCTTCGCGACCAGTGTACGATAGCGGGCCAGGTTCACGTCGCCGGCCGGTTGGACGGGATGTATGCCGGTTCGGAACAGCGCCTCGTTGGCGTAGATGTTGCCGATTCCCACCACAACCCTGTGATCCATGATAAAAGACTTTACGGCAAGACGGCGATTACGGGAACAACGGAACAGATAGTCACCGCTCAGTTCTTCCGATAGAGGTTCCGGGCCGTGATCGGCGAGCAGGGGATGAGTGAGTGGGTCGTCGCTGGTCCATATGAGAGTACTGAACTTGCGGACATCGTTAAGCCGCAGGCAGATGCCGCCGGAAAAACAGATATCAGCGTGATCGTGTCGTCCGGGCGGTACCGGCTTCTGGAGCACACGCAGAAATCCGCTCATGCCCAAGTGCAGGATCAGACTGCCGTGGTCGCAGCGAAGCAGTAGATATTTTCCGCGCCGTTGAACCGCTCTCACGGTTTGGCCGACCGGCTTCTGAACAAGGTCTTGCGGTAATGGGTGTCGCAGCTTGGCAACCCGGAGTTCCATCCGGATAATTTCCCGCTGCAGAATCCATGGTTCGATACCTCTACGGACAGTTTCAACTTCCGGCAATTCCGGCATATTTGTTCTCTCGCACCATGATTTGATATCCCGGCTAGCATACTGTCATGAATTCGGGTTTGCAAGGGAGAATCCGATTGCGATCGCACGGCATTGACGTCGGAGATTCTTGAAGTTTGGCAGGGTGGCTGACAGTACTTTGCTGTTCAGCGGATCTTTCGTGTCTTTAGACCACAGCTGGGACAGCGTTTTTCCTCTACCGTTTTCTCGCACACTTCGCACCAGTAGAGAATTTGAAATTTTTTCGGGCAGGATCCGCGGCAGTCTTCGGGTCTCTGCTCGCAACATTTGCTTGTGTCGTCTGGCATGGTTTTGCCTTTCCTGTGGAATTCCTTGCCAATTCGTAAAATTGCCCATTGTCGGGCAAGAATTGGAATTGAATTTCCTGAACTCTACAGATTCATTCTTGCTTGTTGACAAAGTAGTATTCAACATTATTATATAAAAAATACACAATTCTGCTTAAAAGGCTGACCAAAGATTGTTAATTAATTCAGTGGTAATCATTACCACCATCTGCCCATCCATATTCCGCAAGGTTTTTTTCTCCTTACCCGATTCTTCTTTTTATTGACTCCCATGCCTCACCATTGTATTGCGCAATTTAACCCCAGAGTAATTTTATTTTTTTGTTAGATCGGCCGGACGTTGTAGTTATGGCCTGTAAGATTTTACGACGGCCGAACCCCTTACAAAGCTCCAGGTACGTTGCTAGTTCGTTACGTGAGTCTATTTATTTTTCGAACACAATCTGCATAGGAAGGGAGGTGACCGTTACGAAGAACTGATACGGGTAGTCCCTATCTACCATGTGTAGCCAGGTGACAATGCCACTATATGTGCAGCAGGTTTTATGCTTGGTGTGTTGCGATAAATCTCCCAAAATCTGCCGAAAGCTCTCAACTAAAGGAGTTATCATGAAAAAAATATCAATCGTAGTACCATTTCTGTTTATCTTTCTTGTCGGGACCATGTTTGCTGGTTGCGGCTCAAGCAATAATCCGGCACCGGCAGCGCTCAGTGTTTCCACTGCTACTTTGCCAAACGGGACCATAGGTGTCGCGTATAGTCAAACACTGGCCGCAACCGGTGGTACTTCCCCGTATACCTGGGCGGTTACCGTTGGTACTCTGCCCGCCGGTCTGACTTTGGCTGGTGCAACCGGTGTTATTTCCGGAACGCCGACCACAGCGGCAACGTCTACCTTTACGGTGACGGTTACCGACGCGAGTTCAGCAACGGCTTCGCAGTCCTTGTCCATTACGATTGCCGCTGCGGGTGTCGACACCACTCCCGACCCGTTCAGCTTTACCGCTCAGGCCGATGTTACGCTGAGTACGGTAATTACCTCAAATACTATTACCATTGCCGGGATAAATAGTCCTGCGCCAATCAGCATCACTGGTGGTGCCTACTCAATCAACGGCGGTGCCTTTACCTCGACGGACGGAACTGTCTCTAACGGCCAGACAGTTGCCGTGCAGCACACATCCTCCGCAAGCAACAGCACGGTTACCACCACAACCCTGACTATCGGCGGGGTTTCTGGAACGTTTACCAGTACCACTGTTGCGGCGGCCGGAGCAGACACTACGCCTGATCCGTTCAGCTTCACTGCTCAAACCGGTGTTGCACTGAGCACGGTTATTACCTCGAACACAATCACCGTTGCCGGGATTAATAGCCCTGCGCCAATCAGCATCACGGGCGGTGCCTACTCCATCAACGGAGGCGCTTTCATCTCGACGGATGGAACGGTGACCAACGGCCAGACAGTTGCCGTGCAGCACACTTCCTCAGCCAGTAACAACACCGTTACCACAACTACGCTGACCATTGGTGGCGTTTCCGCGGCATTTACCAGCACCACATTGGCTGCCGCGGTTGATGCCGCGGCACTTTACCAGAGTTTGTGTGCGGGTTGTCACATCCTGGGTACTGTTGATACGACAGGTTTTGCTCCGGACTTGTCAGGCTTGAACACGGTGCCGTCTAACTTCACTCCCGGCGTTGCCACAGCCCATAATGGTGCAACGATTACTCTTAGTGCTGCCGAGATTGCTGCTTTGTCGGAATATGTGCTAGCTAATTAGTCTGCATCAGTTTGTTCTGCAACAAGACACGCACAAAAGAA
>JAJZQA010000151.1 GCA_021810985.1 Deltaproteobacteria bacterium | reverse complement strand
CTCGGCTCCTGCCGAAGTCAGCGCATTGAAAATGGTGGATTTTCCCACATTGGGGAGACCGACAATACCGCAGTTGAAACCCATTGCAACTCCTAATTGATAAAGTAATTCAGCTCGTACCGAAGAAAAAACTTCTGTTACGTTTGCCGCCAGAATGAATAGTACTAAGGCTGCTGGCAAAAAATTTTATAAAATACCACAACTGAGAATCTTTACAAGATAAATGTCAAGGAGCCTGACGGGCATAAAAAAGCAGCCTATACAAGGCTGCTACGGTCAGGAATATTCAGATCACCTCAAAAGTGCCTGGGTAGTGAAATCCGATTGGTTGAGTAAAGTTCAGCTCTGGCCTGCGCCAGAAGTGCCGAGTTGGCGGGTTCTAGAGAGATGTAGCAGGCACCCTTCCCTTCCGCCTCCGTCGTCGTTTCTTGGGGCGTTGAGCAACACTATCCATCTGCATAGCTGCAGGTGGAAGAACTTGATCCTTCGCGTAGCTCTCCCACCAGGCAAAAGTATCCGCCCCCTCTCCTGTCGTCTCACTTTGACAGCGGAGATACGCAAGGGCATCGGAGAATCCCGGCCGTGCCAAAACTGATTGGGGGCGTTTGCCCGGCATCTTTCTGAAACGATACTGTAGTATCATGATATCTCGAACGGCAAGTGCCACGCGATGGGGAATCGCAACCAAAGGAGCCTGCTCGCCCATGAAGTCAGCCACTGCCGCTTGTATCGCGTCCAGCGGGCTTACCCCCTGTTTTCGGTAAAAAACCGCAATTTCCTCCAGATACTCACCAAACATCAGTGTCAACATCAGTGGAGTCGATACCGGTGTTCCTCCGCTGAACCGTTCATCGAGCCACTCAAGGCTTTTACTGATCCGCACATGGGGAAAACCTTCGGTTTCCCGCTCAAGCCACTCGCTGAATCTGGGAAAGAGAGGCGCAAACAGGCCACCAAGCCGCATATGTTGATAGATTGCTTCTCCTTCACCAGAGAGGAACAGCTTGAGGAACTCTTCATACAGTCTGGGTGGGGTTGCGCGGGTGATTCCGGGGGCATTTTCCACGAGCGCCTGCCAGGTCGCTTTGTCAAAGGCAAAGCCGAGCAGTGCCGCAAAACGAACAGCACGTAGCATGCGTACCGGGTCTTCCGTGAAACGGAGTGAAGGTTCGCCAATGGTGCGAATCACCCCACGTTCCAGGTCCTCCATGCCGCCGACGTAATCAAGGATGGAGAAATCGGAGATGTTATATGCCAGGGCATTGACCGTAAAATCGCGGCGGTGGGCATCGTCAGCCGGCGATCCGAAGACATTGTCCCGCAGTACCAGTCCGTCTTCACGTACCTGCCGACGCGGATTGGCGCTTTCATCACCTTCCGGCGGTAACGTCGTCGTATCTCCAGCGGACTCTTCAGCGAAAGAACCTCGAAAGGTTGATACTTCGACGATCTCGTCAGAAAAATGAAGATGGGCCAACCGGAAGCGACGACCGACAAGACGGCAGTTGCGGAAGAGTTTTTTTATCCTTCCGGGGGTTGCATCCGTGGCAACATCGAAATCCTTGGGTTCACGACCAAGCAGAAGATCCCGTACGCCACCGCCAACCAAGTAGGCGGTGTGACCGTTGTCTTTGAGCCGGTAGAGGATTTTGATTACATTCGGACTGATCATGGTGCGGGAAATGGGGTGATCTTGCCGGGAAATTATTCGAGGCGGTTGCATCTGTTTCATGTCACAACACCTAGCATATTATTATTGAAAGATCAAATAGTTCCACCAGGTTCTCTCTAGATGTGAGTGAGAACAGCCACTACGCGGCAATAAACAGTTTCTGCAGGGTATGAGGGAACCGCGCAAGCAGAGAATGAGCCTGCTGATGACAGGTCTCGGAACGCAACCGCGGTATTCCTTTCACTTTACCTCCGGCATAAAGGTGTGGTACCGTAACGTCCCCAATCAGCAGTAGCGCGTCGCAACGGACGCGGCCTCACGCAGAAGGGAATTCCCTGGAAGGAAGCAAGCATCAATGCAGGAATTGAAATACCTGAAAGGGTATCCTGATTCGGTAACAGAACAGGTTTGCCTTCTGGTGAAGGATAACAAGCTCGGCAGTATTCTGACCCGAAAATATCCCTTGGCTCATACCATTCGCACGGAAAAGACGCTGTACGATTTCACCGTTGAAAAAAAGAACAAATTTCTCTCAACGTCCGCACCATTGAGCAAGGTTGTTTTTGACGGAAAAATCAACGCTATCCATAATGCACTAGGAACCCACACCTTTGTTTCACGGGTGCAGGGTGCCAAACTGAAGGCGAAACATGAAATCCGGATTGCCTCTGTTTTCAAAAACGCCCCGCTGGATTTTCTGGAAATGATCGTGGTGCATGAACTTGCTCACCTTAAGGAAAAAGAGCACAATAAGGCCTTCTATAAGCTCTGTGAACACATGTTGCCGAATTACCATCAGTTGGAATTTGACGTGCGGCTGTTCCTGACCTACCAAGAGATATCCGGTCCTCTCTACACCTAGCGCAAAATTGAGGTTACCCTCTTCCACCAATTCGAAAGGAGTTAATTTTGGAGTACAAGAGACGCATTTTACAAAGGAATAAAGCGATTGCCGGTGGATTGATGATTGCGGCCGCCATATTATTCGTCATCGCACGCATTAATCAGGGAACCGGCTATTGGGAATGGGTTTCAGCTTTTGCCGAAGCGGCCATGATCGGTGCACTCGCCGATTGGTTCGCGGTCGTCGCCCTTTTCAGGCACCCGCTGGGTGTCCCGATTCCCCATACCGCAATCATACCCAACAAGAAAAACACCATCGCCGACAGTCTGGCCGAGTTCATTCGCGACAAATTTCTGGCAACCGATGCACTCATCTCGAAAATGCGCGGTTTTAATCCGGCGGAACGGATTGCGACATTTTTGTCCTCGGAAAAAAATGCCGATAGTGTTGCCTCCGGAGTCGGCCGCGTCCTGGTGGACGCACTCGGTTTTATCGATGATAGCCGTGTACGGAAAATTATTCATGCCGCAATCAATAACAGAATCGAGAAAATTGATCTTGCCGCTGTGGTAGCCCAACTTCTTGATGTTCTTCGGAAAGAAAACCGGCACCAGAAAGTGCTGGACGATGTTCTTCGCCGTTTTGCCGCTTGGCTTGAAATACCGGAATCACAGACAAAAATCGCCAGGGCCATTGAAAAATGGATCAACAATGAATATCCCATGCTCAGCCGGATGATTCCCAATAAAGATGTGTTCATGGCGGGAGCTGGTGAAAAAATTGCCAACAGGCTGAATAGCTTTGTACAGGAAGTAAATGCCGACCCGAATCATGAACTGAGGGGCAAGTTTAATGAGGCATTGAACGAGTTTACCGAAAAGCTGCGGCACGATGATGCACTCAGGGCCAGAGTTGAATCTATCAAGCAGGATATCATCGCCAATCCGGCTTTGACTGAGTATATCAACAGCCTTTGGTGTGACCTGAAAAACTGGCTGCAGGTCGATCTTGGCAACCAGGATTCAAAGATCCGGGAAAAAATTGCTTCCACGGCAGTCGGGCTTGGTCGCAGCGTAGCCAAGAGCAATGACCTGAAAGACTCGATCAACGACCACCTGGAAAGGATGGTCAGAAATTACGCCGATAGTCTGCGGATGGGGTTTGCCCGGCATATCTCGGGAACCATTCGGCAATGGAACGATGAAGATTTCGTTTCCGAGATAGAATTGAGCATTGGATCGGATCTGCAGTTCATTCGCATGAACGGTACCCTGGTTGGCGGCATGATCGGTCTGATAATTCATGCCGTCTCACTGATGTTTGGATAACCGCCACCTGAAAGCAGTCCCGGAAAATTCTTTAACAAACGAAAAAAGCCCGCAAAAGCGGGCTTTTTTCGTTTGAGGTGGTACTTCTTAGCTTTGCATGCAACCGGTATGAATCGCCTTCCCCATGTTGCTGGTCGTGGAAAAAGAACCTCTGAATTCGGCACCGCAGGCATAGCGGACTACTTCCATCTTGAAGTTCGGCTTGATCTCGTCGATGAGTGTTTCAATGGCTTCACTTCCACAATCGATACATTTTGAACGCAGGGATTTCATATGTGCTCCTTGGTTATGGTGCCCTTTCGGGAAAAATGATGTTGCTGAGTTTATTGCAGATCGGACATACGTCTGCACAATTGACGAATACCAGCGATAGCGCGCAGGAGCGTACCCGAAATTAATTACTACCGTGTTACATCCACGAAAAAACTACCCTACAGTTAGTGATTGACCTGCTTGGCGGGAAGAGGACAAACAGTTGCTGCGCTGGTTCTGTGGAAGACGCGAAAAAACGGGGAAGCGATTGCTCCCCCGTTGGAACTTGTTTTTATACACTATCTGAAAATAGAAATCAACCTTTTATACATCAACCTTGTCTGGCGGTTATGCCTCAGCCTTCGAGTCGTTGAAGAAATGCATCGACAGCCTGAACATCCGCCAGGCATCTGAATTCGCGATAGCCGTCCGCATGGTCAGGATCAAGTCCCCGATAATAGCGCGGGTACGTGCTGCGGAAACCGCGGAGCGCCCGGTTTGTTGCATGTTCGGCACCTTCGAGACTAATCCGTTCGGCACGAATCCTGAGCCGGGAAATGATGCCGAAGGCGAGCTGAAAGAGTCTTTTCAGGTATTCCGTTTCAAGAATGCGCACCGCTTCTTTTTCGTCGCCACCGCTGAGATGCTCAAGGGCAATGGCAAGATAGCCATAAACCCGATGCAGGACTGATTCCATCGTATCAAGGTCGGAGAAGGACTTGTCTTCCGCCACCAGCGCGGAGTTGATCAGGCAGTACAATTCCGCATGCAATCCCTCGCAATTGGCGGTATTCATCGCACGCTGAAAAAGCGAATCTCCCCGGGTAAGCGGTACCGGAGGAAGTGCGTCGAAATCGACAATGACGGGGTCCTTGCTGTCTTGGGGAACAAAATCTTCCGGTAAGACAGGTTGGTAGATTTCCATGGCGTGTTCCCATTCGGGAAAGCCCAGATCCGCAAGCCGGCCTGATCTGAAGCGGTAGCAGAGCTCCTCCTGCTCGCTTTCAATTTCGTTCTTCGTCGCTTCCATCAAGCGCAGGTACAAGGAGTGATCGTGGTGGTAGATACTGTCGAGAAAACGACCCATCAGCGGGCCCTGTTTTTCATCGCGGAAAGTAATAAAAAACATGTCATCAAAGGTGTGATCCCAGTCAGCCCGGTTTTCATCATCGGAAATCACGTCGCCGACTCCGCCGCCGACAAAAAGCTCTTTTCTGCAGATAAGCAGCAGTAGCTCGAAATCGAGGTGATAGAGCTGCTCAACGAGAAACTCCTCCCCTGCCGCGAGGAGATGACCCACCCACTCCATGGCCTTCTCGCGTGAATAAGTGCAGCCATTCCAAAGCTCAACATCCAGAAAGAAACCACACTGCTCCGGAGAAGCAAGCGCGATCAGGGGCAGCGCATCCTCATCGCCCAACTCTTTGACCAGCCAGTAAAGCTCTTGCGGTTCCAGTGAGCGTGCAAGTTTTTTCCCCTCCGGGTCGGAAAGAATCATTTCGATCCTTTCCTTGATCCCCACGGCCCGCAGTTGGGCAACTTTTGCGGAAAGGGTCAGTTCGCCAGCCTTGTTAATTTGTGGAAAAGGGATTACCGCAGCCCCTTTGGTATTTTCACTGTCAGACATTAAATACATCCTTTCATTGGTTTTCAACCTGCTCAAGCACAATAGCACATTTTGCCGATCAACACACAGATCTAAAATGCCCCTGGAGCCATGGGTGAAGCAAGAAAGTATAATGTTATTCTCCAAATATCAATATGTTGGGCAGTTATGTCTTCATCAATGCTTTAGATTGTGCGATAGGATAATGTAACACCTAAATTCAACCACCCTCAATCCCCCCTTGACAGGGGGGAAGCCTTTAGGTCTCCCCTCTCAAGGAGACTTTTGGAGGGGGTATTTGCGTAAAAACTCTTCAATCAAGACGGGCAATACACTCGCGGGAATTGTTGCGGGGATTATTAACCAGAGAAGAAACCGGATACATCTCCAACAGTTCCGGCGGACACGCTACGCAGAGAGGCTTCACAATCGCCGGATCAACAGTTTCCCAATCCAGCCAGAGGGGGTAGTCTTCCGGCCTGATGATGACTGGCATCCGGTCATGAATCGTTCTGATCAGGCTGTTCGATGACACCGTGAGAATTGCGCAGGTCTCAAGTTTCTCACCGTCAGGGCTCGTCCAGCTCTCCCAGATTCCGGCAAGGCCCATGATTTCATCCGACTTCAACCGGATGTAATAAGGTTGCTTGCTGCTCTCCGCCCTTTGCCATTCAAAAAATCCGGTTGCGGGGATAATGCAGCGACGTTTACGCAAGGCCTGGCGGAAGAACGGTTTTTCCATGGCCGTCTCGGAACGGGCATTGATAATGGCTTTGGCAGCAGTAGAATCTTTTGCCCAGGAGGGAATGAACCCCCAGCGAAGCAAGGACAACTCTTTTCCTGTTTCCCGATATCGAACAGTAAGTATTCTGCTGGAGGGTGCAATATTGAAGCTTCGAGG
>JAJZQA010000150.1 GCA_021810985.1 Deltaproteobacteria bacterium | reverse complement strand
GAACAGTTCATTACTACAAAAACATAAGCTTAGTTCGGACTCTTATCGAACGGGCATGAAGACATTTAAGGTTTCTCCATCATTACTCTGATAGGAATTTGATATTAACAAACGGCTGGAGGATCCCGCTGATGGCCTGCAGAGACGGCAACATTTCATTGATAGCATCGTTCCAGGCGCCCATATTACTCCTCGGCACATAAACAATGTCACCTTCCATGAGCGGCATTGGAAGCGCTTCGCCGCGCAGTATCCTATCGAAATCGACGACAAGAAGTTCCCCACGGGTAGCGGAAAGTGAGCGAATGATCCGCACATGTTTGAAATCATACCCGGTATCACGCAATTCGGCGCTACCGATAGCTTGAGCCAGGTTCAACCCGCTCTGCAGCATGGGGACCGGCCCCGGCTTCTTCACTGCGCCGAATACAAAAACCTTCTGGTTGCTGTTGTCCGGGATGAAGATTGTGTCACCAGGCTTCAACCAAATATTTTGCTTCGGGTTTCCGTTGAGCAGCAGATCATAAACATCCACCGGCATTATCTTGTTGTTACGGTTCAGGCGTGCGCCGCGCAGGTAAGCATCGGACTCGAATCCGCTGCCCATGGCGATTCCCTGGACGAGGTTCAAAGGGCGTTCCATGTAAAAAGTGCCTGGTGTCTTGAACTGCCCGAGGAGGTACAGAGGTTTGCTCCGGAATGCGGCAACCTCCACAACTACCCATGGATCCTTGACATATTTGCGAAGACTTTCCTGGATTTTTGCCCGAGCCTGGGCCAGGGTCAGGCCGGCCACATGGATCAGGCCTGCTCTGGGGAGTTGAATATATCCACCGCCGTCAACCCTGCTTCCCTGGCCAGAGCCGTTTGTTCCTGCTCCAGCAAGTCCCGCGCCACCACCGGCAAAGCTAAACAGCACCGGACTGTTGCTGCTTACGGTGAGTACGTCATTCGTGCCTATTATATATTCCTCTGAAGGCGGAGCTTCCACATCGAGAGCAGGCACGGATACTTCCTGTTTTTCGACTATTGGCGAACTGACCTGCTTTACCGTACCCGCGGGAAGGTCTAGATACCCTGCGCATCCGGAAATCAGGCACGTTGCGATGAGCAGTATAGTGCCAGCAAATTTATACTTTAAGATTTTCATAGACGTCCCAGCTATCCTGTTGAAGGTTTGACTTTCTACAACGGTTATCAAAAAAACTATAAAGCCGCATAGAATGAAGTCTTGTTCTCTTGTCAAATTTGCTTTTATAACATTTACCTTACTGATTAGCAACAATCTTCCAAAATTACTTAAATACATTTCCTCCGCCTGAGGGGGTGTATAGATTGAAGGAAGGCTTAGAAATTTACTCCGACCAACTTCTTCTTTAGGACCTGTGGAGCCCCCAATAAGAAGGATTCAGGAGAGGAAGGGTTATCTTTGCAGGATACAGTAAAATCAACTATTTAGCCACTTGCGCCAAGAGTCGAGCTTATAACTTTTCGAGCAGTTGACAGCTAAATACCGCGAATATTTACACGTTCAGAATCAGTCACGCAATATATTTCAAATATTTTGCTTAAGATTTTTTGTACCATAGCATACCAATCCAGCGGAGGCAACAATTCGACTGCAAGGATAACAGTGAGCAGCGAACTGCCATACCCATTCATGACCGGCAGAGCCAGCCCACAGTACCACACCCGCAGGGTGGGTATCTACTTCAAACTCACTACCTCCCTTCACCACCTTTCCCCCTTGCTTTTTCCCCGGCGCACAGCTACTCTTTTCTCCGAAGGAGTGAACGATGGATCCGGTTCGACATCTGAAAGTCTCCATTCTCGTGCTCGGTGTTCTCATCTCGCTCGGCATTCTCGGCTATATGGGGATAGAGGGCTGGGATTTCCTCGATTCCCTCTACATGACGGTCATTACCCTGGCGACCGTCGGTTTCAAGGAAGTGCACACCCTCAGCGACCCCGGGAAAATGTTTACCATGCTGCTGATCATTCTGGGCGTCAGCGTGCTCGGCTATATCGTCGGCAGCCTTGCCCAGATCATGTTCGAAGGACAGTTCCAGCGCATCGTCGGGAGGAAAAAGGTGGAAAAAAAGATTGCGGCCCTCCGGGACCATTACATTGTCTGCGGATTCGGCAGGATGGGCGCCCTCATCTGCCGGGAGTTTGCCGTCAAGCCGCTGCCCTTTGTGGTGGTGGAAAAAAACCATGAGGTGATTGAAAAGCTCGAGGAGGATCAGTATCTCTATCTCCGCGGCGATGCGACCGATGACGATACGCTGCTGAAGGCCGGGATAAAAAATGCCAAGGGGCTGATCTCGGTGGTCGCCTCCGACACGGAGAATGTGTATATTACCCTCTCGGCACGGGGACTGAACCCCGACCTCTTCATTCTGGCCCGCTCCGGCGACGAGGGTTCCGATCTCAAACTGAAACGGGCCGGAGCCAGCAAGGTGATCTCTCCCTACCTGATCGGCGGAAACCGCATGGCCCAGGCCATCCTGCGCCCCAATGTGGTCGACTTCATCGAGATTGCCACCGGCCGCGAACACCTGGAATTGCAGATGGAAGAAATCATCATCCCGCCCGGTTCCGGTTTTATCGGCGAGAACCTCGTCAGTTCCGGCTTCCGCAAGGAAACCGGGGTGATGATCGTCGGCATCAAGAAGCAAAACGGCAGCATGGTCTTCAATCCCGAATCGCACACCCACTTTGGCGAGCGGGATACCTTGATCGTTCTCGGACAGCCGGCCGCAATCAGCAAACTGGAAGAATTGGTACAATGTGGCAGCTGCGCCGACGACGTGATCAAAAAGCACAAGAAGAGAACACATGAAAGCTAAACAGGTTTTTGTTCACGCCCCCTACGCTCTGATCGGCGAGCATCTCGATTTCATCCTGAAGCGGGGGATCAACCCTGAGATTGCCTTTACCGGAGATTCACTCGACACCCTGGACGTGCGGAAATTGCGCGAAGTCTCCCAGGTCCTTTCCGAAAACGGCATCCGCACCACCATCCACGCCCCGTTCATGGACCTGAGCCCCGGAGCCCTGGACAGACTGGTTCTGGAGGCGACCCGGCAGCGCTTTCAGCAGGTTATGGCGGCGGCCGCCGTTTTGAGACCTGAGGTGGTGGTTTTTCATCCGGGCTTTGATCGCTGGCGCTTCGGCAGCAACCGGAACCGCTGGCTTGCCCATAGCATCGAAACCTTCCAGCCCGTTGTCGAAAGCGCCGCGGCAATCGGTTGCACCGTGGCCGTGGAAAATATCTTCGAAGAAGAGCCTTCCACCCTCAAGGCGCTTCTGGAAGCCTTCGACTCGCCCCTGTTCCGCCACTGCTTCGATGTGGGGCACTGGAACCTCTTTTCCAAGCTCAGCATGGCAGAGTGGTTCGCCGAGCTTGGTCCGTATATCGCCGAAGCGCATATCCATGATAATCACGGGCTTTCTGACGACCATAGCCCGCTGGGCGAGGCGGGCATCGACTTTCCCCTGTTTTTCCGCTTGATGGCCCACTATGCCCCCGAAGCTGCCTGGACCATCGAGGCGCACAACCGGGAGGCGGTCGAGCGGGCCCTCGAAAACCTCTCCCCCTTTCTTGCTGAACGCTATCCGGAATAGTGACCCCAATTTTTTTCTTGACAGCACTGCCTTTCCTTGGCAACAATGCGTACATGATTTTTACTAACTCTTGTACCTTTTTCGCCTTTTCTTTTTGGTGCGGTTTCTTTTTTCGACCGTCCACCCGGCGTAAAGGTCTGAGTTAAGCGTAGCAGAAAAAAATTCAAGACCGGAAGCCGAGGGTGGACTGCACAGCACCCCCGGCTTTTTCATTTTCTGAAACAAGCACCAGCCAGCAAAGGGCCGGGGGGAAAATCCTCCGGCCCTTTGTGTTTTTCCGGGGACAAGGAGAAAGAGAGAGATGATCATCGTAATGAAAGCCGGAGCAGCGAAGAAGGATAAGGACGAGGTACTGAAGCGAATCAGGGAACTGGGCTACAAACCCCATGTGATTCACGGAGCCACCAGGGACGTCATCGGAGCCGTGGGCGACGAGCGGGGTAAACACATTCTCCAGTCAATGGAGTCCATGCATGGTGTGGAAAGTGTTGTTCCGATCCTGCAGCCCTACAAGCTGGCCTCGAAAGAGGTAAAAAAAGAACGGAGCATCATCCGCGTCTCGGATAGCGTTGCCATTGGCGGCAAGGAGCTTATCGTCATGGCCGGCCCCTGTTCCGTGGAAGGGGAAGAACAGATCATCGAGACGGCCCTGGCCGTCCGTGATGCCGGTGCGCGGATGCTGCGGGGCGGTGCTTTCAAACCACGCACCTCGCCCTATTCGTTCCAGGGGCTTGAAGAAGAGGGCCTGAAACTCCTGGCCAAGGCCCGGGAGGCAAGCGGCCTCCCTTTCGTCACCGAGGTAATCAACCCGGAGACCGTGGAACTGGTGGCCGATTACTCCGACATGCTGCAGATCGGCGCCCGCAATGCCCAGAATTTCGCCCTGCTGAAAAAAGTCGGCCAGACAAACAAGCCGGTTCTGCTGAAGCGCGGCATGTCCATGACCATCCAGGAATTCCTCATGAGCGCCGAATACATCATGAGCGAAGGCAACCAGTCCGTGATCCTCTGTGAAAGGGGTATCCGGACCTTTGAAACCGCAACCCGCAATACCCTTGACCTTTCCGCCATCCCGGTCCTCATGGAAAAGACCCATCTGCCGGTGGTCGCGGACCCGTCCCACGGCACGGGAAATTACCATTACGTCGCGGCAATGGCATTTGCCGCCGTGGCCGCCGGCGCCGACGGCCTGATGATCGAAGTTCATTCCGACCCGGAGCATGCCTCCTCCGACGGGCCCCAGTCCCTGAAACCGTCAAAATTCGCGAAAATGATGGAAAAATTGAAGCTGTTCGCCGAGGCGGCGGACCGAACCCTCTGATGTTCGCCCCGTTCACGCCTGCCCGCCAGAAAAGGCAGGAGTGAACGGGGAAATTCCGCACGGTCAGGAAAGGATTGACTTCAGTGTTTTCATTCGCTACTCTCCTTTGGCTAAAAAAACACCACATTTTCCATGACCTGGGTCCAACAGGCTCCTGGAACACACGATACACGGGGGAGAGAAAAAGATGAGTGGAAAAATCTCTCAGCAACAAGCATCGGCAAAAGCCGCGGAAATCCTGAACGCACTGAAAGATGGAAGCAGTGAAATAGAGAATATAGACGTCAGCTTCATCCTCTACCTTACCGAGATCATTTCGAACCGGGGTACGGTCGAAGAACCGGCACTATCACGGGAAATGGTCAATGACGTCATCGCCGCCATGATGAAACATGGCGTGAACATGCACGATTGGCCGCTGATTATTTCTCAGCTGGTCAAGGCCCTGCACACGGTAATTCTCTATAATATTCCCGACTGCTACCATGAAAAAGCGGTAGAACTGGCGGCAAAAGAGCTGCAGGATGGTTTTGACGGCAGCAGAAAAGAGTATTTTGCTCTTTTGGGCGTGAACTGATTTTCTTTTCGAAACGAGGGAATGGTCGCCCGGGTCACAACCGTTGGAGGTCGTGACCCGGGTAAGTGGATTTTGCGGGAAACAGTTAGCGGATCAACTCACGGAACTTGTCGGTAATGCTCTTTTCGAAATAGGCGGAAATCTTGCCGTGAAGATCGTCGAGAGATCCCGCGATTTCTTCTCTGGTCTGCTGACGGGCAATATAGCCATCGAAATCGAGGGTAAATGACTTCTGGCGGATCGGTTCCGGATACTCGAAATTGTACATCCCGTAGAGGAAGGTCAGCTTCAGATCCCCATAATTCAACTCCAGATTGTTAAACGCGCGGGCAATGGCGGATCTGTCGTCAACGATCGAAAAAATCGAGATCAGGTCCGGATTCAGGTATGCGGTCCAGTCAGTCAGATTTGATTCCGTCAGCTCGATGTTGTTGAAAAAACGCAGTCCGAAACGGTTGACGCCAAGATCATCGACCTCGGGAAATGCGGTTAGCAGCGCATCGGCAATGGTAAGGAAGGTCTCTCTCAGATCAGCGTAGTCGGTGTACTTTTTGAAGTCCAGCCACATGAAGCTGGGGGCGATGCAGAGCGCCCGATCCCCATTTTTCCCCTGAAAAAACCAGTGATTTTCCTTCACATGTCTGCGGACCGGATCGGATCCGCACTTCATTTCGATCTGTTCGGCAATGGCGCTTTTGCGCTGCACATGGGGAAACTGATCCTTGAGCGTAGCCTTCAGGGATGAAGGAAGATCGGACGAAATCTGATAAAGATTTTTGTTGAAATCGATGCGAGCCATGACGTTTTTTAGAAAATTATTTTGATATTTTCCCGGACGAGGAAAATAAAAAACTTTTTTCTAAAGCTCGGGCAGACGGCCAGACGGCCACTGTTAAAGCAAAGGCTTTTATTCAACCCGGCAGAGAGGCCGAACCGTTGTACGGCGACTGGCGGCTGACGCCGATCAAAGACTCGGCCGGCTCAATCAAAGGATTTGTTTATTCGGTGGTTGATGTCACGGAAAGCAAGAAAGCCGAAGAAGAAAAAAATAATTTTATCGCTATCATGTCGCATGAACTGAGAAATCCCCTCTCGCCGAT